>VGTM01000203.1 GCA_016874685.1 Methanobacteriota archaeon | reverse complement strand
TTGCTGCTGTTTTACCTAATACAATCTCATTTGCACTTCCGTTTGAGAAAACTGTTCCGTTGACGCTATCTATACCCACAAGATTTAACTTGTTGCTATCAATACCCGTAACTGAAAAACCACTAAAATGACCTGGTCCAAAACCCTGACTAGAACTTGAACTATTGTCTAAATTGGTATTTGTTCTTAAAATTCCTGCAGTGTCTTTAACTCCAGTTAAATTTTTTATATCGGTTACGCGTTTCTCATCAATACTACCCGATTGGAAATTACCGGAACCTGTCTGAGATACTGTAATCTCAGCTCCTCCTGATTTTAGGGTACTTTCTGAGGTTTCCTTAAGACCACCAGTGACCATACCCAATGCCACGATGGTTGCTATTCCAATTGCAATACCTATGATTGCAAGGGAAGTTCTTGTTTTGTTTCTAAAAGGATTTTTTAGAATTAATTTTAGGTATGACATAATCCGTTCTATCTATCTAGGCCTATTAAATAAATATGCCAAATTTAAGCATCAATTATGCACAAATCATGTACCAATCATGCACAAATCTTTTACAAATTCCTTCATTTCCTGGTGATTTTAAAGAGTATGGATAGGGCTATTAACTGGACAATGTTGATCAAAAATAAAGGTAATCTAGGTCCATGTATCTCTGAACCATGGAAATCTATGGGTATTACTAATGGTAGAGCAATAAATATGGTGGCTACAATATTTTGAAGAAGAAGAATCGATGAAAAATATAGGAGACCTATTGTGAATCCAGATTTAACTTCCCTATAGGTTTCCCAGTAAGCATTAAGTAATCCTAACAACAAACAAACGTTTGCAATTCCTACAGCAACCGCCACATAAATCAATACTAAACCAGTCAATCCAAATTCTTCTACTACCATTTTCTAACCTCTCCACCCTAACTCGCATAAACTAAGTGTTAAACTATTTATTTATCCAATTCTTTCCAAATATCTTTGAAAGTATCGTAATTATCTTCCATTCTGTTTGAAAGGAAATATAATTCACCATATTTCTTTTTTCCCGTTGATGTGACTATATTATTCTCCTCTAATATTTTAATGTGGTGCCTTACAGTTTTATAATTCAATTTAAGATTCTCAGCAAGTTGATGTGCATTATAAGGCCTATTATGTAATGACATAATAATTCTTGCACGGTTTGGTCCCCCTGTCGAACCAGCGATTAACCACCAAAGCAGTTTCTTCATACACATCACAGTTCTACAATAATATTGGAACAAAAAATATTTGATCATAAAAGGGTTTATGTCTAAACTATCCCTAAATTATCCTTTCAATAGGTACCACCAGTATATCCCTTGCCCCTATATTTTTAAGCCTATTTACAAGGTCAAAAACATCTCTTTCATCGACAACAGCCTGTACAGCTACAATACCATTATCAGACAATACTTCAGATACTGTAGGTCCTGTAAGACCCGGCATGACCTTTTTAACATCTTCAAGTGCGTTCTTTTACACA
>VGTM01000202.1 GCA_016874685.1 Methanobacteriota archaeon | reverse complement strand
TAGGATAGAAAAACGTTATTTTGATAAAAAAAGCAATTTTTGTATTATATTAAATATGGATAATCAAAAATCAGTTGTTATAGACAAACAGTTTGAAAATTCCCTGTTTACCAAGTTGGTAATTGAGAAAGGCAATCTTACATGTTTTAAACCACTTTACAGGCAAGGGGGGGTAATAGTATGGAAAGCCAATTGCTCTTTATAAATTTCACTAAAAAAAATCTGGTAAAAAAATGTCATTATATACTTTAACCCCCTCCATTTTTTACCATTCGTCGAGGGCTTGTATGTCATTTTTGGAGATGTAACCGAGTGTTATGATAATGGCTGCTAAAGGTGCATTTAGAGCAACGTATTTGGCTGCGGATCTGAATGTAAAGCAGTGTAATTTTTCATAGTGAAAGCTTCTTTGGTTAATTCGTTCCAGTCTTCTATCATGCCTCGTATATCTTAGGGTGCTAGATTTTCTGCGATCTTCTGAGAATTCTTATAGTTTTATTTTCATTTCTGACGTATTATTATCCCCTATTTATAAAAGTGCATTTTAAAATATTCTTATGAACAGTTTAGGCCTTTTATAACCATAAAAATTGTATAGGAGGAAATATTTACTTCTTCTGTATTAAATTTATCTATTCATTTATGGTTTAAAATGTTTTAAAATGTATTTTTAAAAACTCAGCTACATTAATGCAACAAAATAAATAAAAAAAGGATTAACAAAGCTCCACCAACCAGCAAAATATGGAGGGGGTTAATAATCCTTTTACATGTTTTTTTATCTTGTTTAACGGTTGTAGGTCAAATGAACCTTTTGATTCAATTAAATAAATAATTTACTTTTTTTATCAATTTAATCTAAAAATTCAAAATTATGTTCGGAAGAAATAGACCCTAACACCTTCTCGATTGATGTAACTTTTTCGTCTTGCACAGTAACCGCAAGCCGGATGGAACCTTCTGCTCCACACAATCCTCCTCCTGCGATTATTTCTGTCTTTGAACCTGTCAGCTTTTAAACTACTTCAATTTCCGTGAATATCTCGCCTGGGACAAGTAGTAGACATGGATCACATGCTCAGGAACGTTTAATTTTTGTGCTAATTCATTTAAATCTCTAGGAATACGTTTTTCCACATCCACAGGATGAATCAACTGTACTCAGCGCTCTACAACGGCTTGCAATGCAGCGACAATGGTTTCTCCATGAAGATCACCAATGTAAATGGCTGCCTGCATTCGGGAGAGATCCAGGGTATTGGTGCCCTTTAAGATGACGTCACCTTTTCTTAGATCATCACCACGTCGAAAAATGGTAAGTGCCTTCTCCCAGACTCCATCAGTGATTATCACATCGCATAGCAACTCTCTTTCATCTTTAATTCGACCAATATTGATAATAGGTTGTCCAAGTGGAAATACAATTTCTCTAAAAACCTTTTTTTTGAAAAATCCTCCAGTTGCCCAATATTAGACAATATTTCCTCAGCTAAATAACCATTTGTAGTGCCCGCGATAATGACAACG
>VGTM01000201.1 GCA_016874685.1 Methanobacteriota archaeon | reverse complement strand
TTTCAACTCGAAGGGAAAAATTTCCTAAATTTGCATAAAATCATTGCAAAAACCTGGGATTTATTCCCAAAATCAATAAAACCTCTTTTATTATGTAAAAAAACTAATATTTTCATAATTAACCCTCTTCAATCCATATATGCCCGTAAAAAAATAAAATAACAAACTTTATATAATAATGAGATATAAAATACTAAATATGATATCGACGGTTACTACAACAACCACAACAGTTACAACTGCTCAGGTGATGGCCTACAGTATAATCGCTGTAATTTCATTAATCGCCTTCCTGGCTCTCAAAGAAATCCTGAGCTCAGAAGCAGATAAGAATCATAGGATTGGATCCTTTGTTAAAGGATCTAATGTTGCTATAGTTCCATTACTCCTGGTTTTCGCAGCTGTTGTAATATACAAGGTAGTAACAATCCTTTAATGCCTTCTAATTTTAAAAAAGCTTTTTTTTAAATTCGAATATATTCTAGATTTAGTTCACGATAAGATTCTAAACGACTTTATAACTCTGTTTAAAAAAAATAATAATAAAAATTAATTTTTTCGTCAATGTGATGGACCACTGGCAGCCATTCCGGGTCTCCATACATTCCAGTAATATTCAAGGGCTGTAGATGTTGTGTGTACAGTAGTCATATAATTACTAGTACCTGTCATTTTTGGTTCTATGAATATTGTAAGTGTCCCTGGTGGTTTTTTAGTTAGAGTTATGGTCTGATCAACTGTTCTCGTGTAGTTATGGAGATTGCATGATGTATATATCTTTATATAGCTATCATTATATCGATAGGTTTTCCAAGTGTAGGTATAATTAGTGTATAATTCCCATTCCCCACTGAAAGTTCCATTCATTGATCCAGAATCAATCAACGTGGGCGTCGTTCCATTACTTGGACTTGGTCCTTTTTCTGTGACATTAACAGATGTGGTATTGTTGGTGACATTATCTGTGATATTCCCTGATGGACTGAAAAACATGTATCCAGCGACAGCGACTAGTAAGATTATAATTGCAATCAAAGCTATGATAAGTTTGTCCTTATTTACCATACTATCTCACCCCCTCCTATATCATTCAATTCTTAAGATTATTAGATTAATATTTATCAAAAAAGGTTTATAAATTGTTGACAATAAGATAAAAACTAGATTTTCAGGTCACAAAAATTAAGGTATTTTTATCAATTCATAATCCTGTTCTCCAAGACCAATCTCCTCACCATATCTTAATTGTATGGTTCCATCCACCTGGGTCCATACACCTCTGAATTTGTCTTCTCCTACCTCATGATGGTTTTCTAGACGGGAATTTGTAAAACCTCTCTCCTGGTTCACCAAATCATAACTTGCCCTATCAATTGCAACTGGATCCCTGGATGCAACTATTCCAATATCTGGGACAATAGGTGCATCACTCCAGTTTACACAGTCACAGTCAGGCGTAATATCCACCAAAAAGTTGATATAGCCTACCCTATCCTCCCTGCCTTTCACTGCTCCGTAGGCATACTCTGTCATCCTTTCAA
>VGTM01000200.1 GCA_016874685.1 Methanobacteriota archaeon | reverse complement strand
CCCCAAAACCCCAAAACCCCAATTTTATGATTTATATATAAATTCTTTCAATTTTATTACTTATTAAATAATTTATTTCTATGGATATAAAAATTAAAGCATCGAATTTTGTTATGTAACACGCAGGAAAGTTGCGGGATCATTATCGTATAGGAAAAATGCTTGGTTCAGGAGCTTTTGGTGAAGTTCGTGTCTGCGTTCATCGTGATAATGGAGCTCAGCGTGCAGTAAAAGTTTTGCGTAAAAGTCATATGGATGATGATGAAAAAAAAATGCTGTTTAATGAAATAAACAATTTAAAGGATTTGGACCATCCTAACATTCTTAAAATGTATGAATTTTTTGAAGATGAAAAGAGATATTATATTGTAACTGATATATGTAAAGGAGGTGAGCTGTTTGATGAAATTGTAGCCAGAGGAAAGTTTACAGAAAATGATGCTTCAATGTTGATAAAATAGGTACTTTCTTGCGTAAACTATTGCCATCAAAATCATATAGTTCATCGTGACCTAAAACCAGAGAATATCCTCTTAGAATAAACCAAGGAATTTGATTAAATAAAAATTATTGATTTTGGCACCTCACTAGTTTATGATGAGGTTAAGAAACTTGATGAGAAATTGGGTACTCCCTATTATATTGCTCCTGAAGTTCTTGCTAAGAACTATGGTCCTAAATGTGATATTTGGTCCGTAGGCGTCATTACTTATATCGTTCTTTCTGGTATACCTCCTTTCAATGGTGCTACTGACCAAGAGATTATGAAAAAAGTAAAATTAGGAAAATTCTCATTCTAGGATAGCGTGTGGGCAAATGTCTCCGAGGATGCAAAAGACTTTATCACACAGCTGCTTACCAAGGACCAAGACAAACGGCCCAGCGCTGCACAGGCTCTCTAACACACGTGGATCCAGAAGGCAAATACGGCCCAACTGTAAAACTTGAATAAAGACGCGGCGCTAAGCGCCCTCAGCAACCTGCAGAACTTCAATGCTCAGTCGAAGCTGAAGCAGGCTACCTACGCATTTATTGCCTCACAGTTGTTGTCCAAGCAGGAAAAGGAGGAGATTGACCGCGTCTTCAGAGCAATGGATAAAAATGGAGACGGTAAACTTTCGAAAGATGAGATTAAAGCAGGGTATGCAGAATTCTTTGGACGCCACCTAAGTGATGAGTAAGTCGAAGAAATGTTCAGATAAGTAGACTCTGATGGAAGTGGTGAGATTGACTATTCTGAATTCGTCGTGGCAACAATGAACGAAAAGAGTCTGCTAACAAATAACAAGCTGCAGACTGCATTCAAGATGTTCGACAAAGATGGTGGTGGTTCAATCTCTACCGAAGAGCTGAAGTAAGTTTTGAGTTTCGGTCAGAATTTGGACGAGAAGGTCGTGCAACAACTGATTTAACAGGTCGACAAAAACGGAGATGGGGAGATCTCTTACGAAGAGTTTGCCGCCATGATGCTTAAGAATATTACAGAATGAAAAAAATATGGATTTATATTTATAATCGAAATATTTCTGTTAAAAGGGGTTTTGGGGTTTTGGGG
>VGTM01000199.1 GCA_016874685.1 Methanobacteriota archaeon | reverse complement strand
TCTAGGGTTATCACCACGCCTGAGGGTTTCGCTCACATATTGAGTGGAACCCTCTTCTGATTGCATCATCTCCTCAAGATCATCAAAAACAACATTGAGATAGATTGGTTTCAGAATAAAAATTTCTCTTTTCTTATTATTTAAATTTTCTTCGTATTCATAATTAGTGATTGGTCTGGATATATTAGCAACATTAATCTGCAAATTACTAAAGAAATCAAAGTAACTGACGCTTTGTGCGACTCCTACACGAAGACCTTTTGGAAAAATAATTACACCTTGACTATCTTTAACTTCATTAGATTCATAATGATGAATACCATTATAAAGAGTATCATAATCACCATATTTTTCAAGCACATAAGTATCAAAGACACTATTACTCATTGGCCACTCAGAATAAACATCAGTGATATTATTACAAGTCAGAATTATCCAGTCTAAAGTAGGATCTCTATAAACTTCATTCGCAACAATATCAGGACGATCATCACCACTAATTTGATACTTCTCAAAGAATGCTAAATTTTGAAAGATATCTTCTCTGAGTTTACCTCTTTTAAATAAGTTTTTAACCGCAATATAATCGTTCACATCTCTAGAAGCACCAGGTGTGCGATTAATATATTCAAAATCGGGTAGATTGCGGAAGTATGGATTTGCCATTTTAGAAACCTATCTCCGTGTCTGGACCACCGCTACCCGTTCCTGGACCATAATCTTCATTAAATACTGGTTCAAGTTCTTGGAACTGCATCTGTATTTCATATGATACCATTGGACCATCATAAAATGTAGCATATTGCCCTTCTGGTGTATAATTTGTCGTAAGATTTGTGAGAGCACACTCTTTAAATTTGTTTAAAAATTTGTGTGAACCTTCTTGATTTTTATGTATATACGTGATTTTAAAAGTATGAGGAGATAGTAAAAATAAATTAGAATCTGATTTTCTTGGTGCCATTCCTTGTTTAAAAAAGCGAAGAATTCCAATAATTTGTTTTGCTTCTTCTTCACTTCTCGCAGACATTTTAAATGTAAAACTAAATGTTCTTAAAGTGGGTGAATCAAATAAAAGTTCTAAGTTAGGATTTAGAATAGCGCCTGTAACTCTAGTCAGTAAACCACCCCCCATTCCAGAAACATCACCTGCAATTGCTGTAGCCACCGCTGCTCCAACACCCTTTGAGTCGCCCTGAGCAGTCGTAAGCACACTTTCTATTGCTTTGGCGGCTCCTCCTCCCCCTTCAGTTATAGCTCCCATTGCGATATTTGCTTTTGCTATGTCAGCCGCATTAGCATCTTTTCCGCCCCAGTTACAACCAGTGGTATCACTTATCCCTGAAGGAATTGGTAAAAATACTGTCCCAATAGTTGTTGAGGCTCTCTCTGATGCTCTATTAAATCCAAATTGCTTCGAAGCAGCAGAGGAAAATTCCGCAGGGCGATATTCTACCATGTCAAATTTTATTTTATCCTGTTTGGAGGTGTCTAAAGTTAAAGGATATCTTAAATTTTTTGGAAATTTATCTCTACTTTTTTTTGACTTACCAACAGCTGCTTGTAAATCTTCTACTTTTGTTAGTGGT
>VGTM01000198.1 GCA_016874685.1 Methanobacteriota archaeon | reverse complement strand
TAACTTTACTTAGAGATAATGGGAAATTCTTGTTTTTAGCGTTTTTTCCATGAAATTGCGGAGATTGGCGATGGAGTATGCAGGTGAAAGGGGCATCCAGTCATAAAAACCGAACTCTTCTTCTATTTTTTCTGGTTATTTGTCTTAACATGGTTTTAAATGGCCAGAAGATTGGTTTTTGCCTGCCTTTTCTTTATGATAAAATTCCTGCTGTATAATAGGATCTAAACCCATGGTTGGCTCGTCGAAAATTAAAAGTTCTGGTTTATGCATAAAAGCCTGAATTAGCCCAATCTTCTGTTTATTTCCATGTGATAAGAATCTGATCTTTTTGGATAAATCAATTTAAACGTTTGGTTAGTTCCCCAACAAATTCCCAATGAACTCCACCACGTAAATTAGCCATGTAAACTAGAAATTCTTTACCTGTTAGATTGCCATAGAGTTCAAGTTCTCCAGGTAAATATCCTACATGCTTTCGGATTTCAAGACTTCGCTGGCGGATGTCCATCCCAAAGATCTGAGCATTACCTATGGTGGGACGGATAAAGTCAAGTAATAATCGAATGGTAGTGGTCTTACCTGCGCCGTTTGGTCCAAGATATTCAAATATTTCACCTTCTTGAACTTCCAGGTTGAGATCAACCACACCCTCATCTCTTCCATAGAATTTTGTCAGGTTTTGGGTGACTATTATGGGGTTGCTCATATTTTACCTCATTTGGGATTAAAACATTTATTATCAATAAGAAATTTATTATTCATCATTTAAAAATGCGTTTGCTCTCAGTGCTCTGTAAGCCTTGCCTTTATAGTTGAACTTGCATGGTGTGGCATTTCTTGGACAGAAAGAAACGCATCTCATACAGAATTCACAATCATAGCCATGGACTGGGTGATCCTTCATCTCGATGTTATTTAATGGGCATATATCGACGCATATACCGCACTGGTTACATTTTGATTTATCCGCCTTGAATCCAAACCATTTATGTTGTGATCTCCATTTCCATGACCCTATAAGTCCTTTGGAGATGTAATACATTATATCAGAAAGTACAGGGGTTCTGCCCCAACTTGAAGTTCCATTTGCAATTTCAAGGGCATATTTTTGGGCTTTTTCAAGCCCTTTTTCGATTTTCTTTTTGCAGGTCTCATCATCCTGGATGTAGAAGATGTTGGGGGGCATGATTATCTCCCTGGCCCCTATGGGTTTGTAACCCTTTTTTTTGAGCTTCTCTCGAAGCGGACCAACAATCCCTCCTGAAAAACCTCCAAGGGTATCTACCATAAAGATTTTTGTACCCTTTGTTTGAGGGAGTGATTCTATAAATTCCCATACAAAGGGATATGTAGAGAATCCTGCTACAGGAAACCCTAAACCGATTGTATGTTCCAGATTCACATCCTCTGGACTTGATTTCTCAATTTTCAGGAGATTAACTTCTGTGCCCTTTTCTACAAAGACATCCCTCATTTTTTTAACTACAAGCAGTGTATTCCCGGTTCCTGAAAAATAATAGATATCAACTGTTTTTAGATTCATATTTTTGCCTCATTAAATTGATTTTATCAAGGGGAGATATGTTTTTGTAAGATA
>VGTM01000197.1 GCA_016874685.1 Methanobacteriota archaeon | reverse complement strand
GGGAGCAATATATATCAGTCTTAATAACAATTAATTGAATATAATCCATCTATCAAATGTCTGAGTGTTATTATGAATAGATTACAGGTTCACAAAGAAGAATACAAAATTGCTGTTATGCTCATTCTTTTAGCTATAGCCGTAATTTTAACTTATTATTTCCATTTTGTACTTAGACAAGGGATTATTTTTACCCATTTTTTCTATATTCCCATTATTTTAGCTGCAATTTGGTGGAAGAGAAAAGGTTTGGTTGTCCCTCTATTTCTATCATGTATGTTGATTTTAAGTGACTTTTTATCAGGAAGATTAGGTTTTAGCCTGACTGAAGATCTTTTCAGGGTATTCATGTTCATGGCCATAAGTACTGTAATCACTGTTTTAAGTGAGCAAATTTCAATAACAGAAAAAAGGCTCAGCGAGAGCGAAGAAAAATTCCGTTCTGTTGCTCAATCAGCTGTTGATGGAATTATTACCACTGATGCCAATGGAAATATTGTACTATTTAATGAAAGCTTGCTAAATATCTTTGGTTTTGATAAAAATGAAATAGAAGGTAAGCCTGTGACCATGTTGATGCCTCAAAGATATTGGAAAATATTTGAAGAGAGTTTGGTGCAATTTCAGAAAACAGGGTTGCATGGACACGCTGGAGAGACATTTGAAACCACTGGATTAAGAAAAGATGGTAGTGAATTCCCGTTTGAGATATCACTTGCCACATGGAGTTCAAAGGGAAAATTATTTACCACCTCTATTATTCGCAATATAACAGAGCGGAAACAGATGGAAGAGGAACTAGAAAAATCCCTGCAAGAGAAAGAGATGCTCCTGAAAGAGATATACCACCGGGTAAAAAACAATTTAATGGTCATATCAAGCCTTCTAAACCTTCAAGCCAGATATATTAAAGATAAGGAAGCTCTCGGCATTTTCAGAGAAAGCCAAAACCGTGCCAAATCAATGGCACTTATACATGAGCGATTGTACCGATCCGATGACCTTAAAAGGATTAATTTTGGTGAGTATATCCGAACCTTGGCTGCTGATCTTTTCCACACCTATGCCGCTGATCCAAGCCTAATTAAACTGAGCATAAACGTTGAAGATGTCATGTTGGACATTAACACAGCCATTCCATTGGGTTTAGTGGTGAATGAACTTATTTCAAACAGCCTGAAACATGGATTTCCAGAAGGCAGAGAAGGTAAAATAAACATAGATTTTCATTCAGAAGATGCAAGACTCATATTAATTGTTTTTGACAACGGTGTGGGCTTTCCAACAGATTTAGATTTCAGAAATACAGAATCGCTGGGCTTAAGATTGGTAAACAGTTTAACTGAACAGATCGATGGTAAAATCGAGTTAGATCGAAGTCAAGGAACTGAATTTAAAATTAGACTTGAGGAATTAAAATTAGAGTAAAACCGCTTAATCGTTTACAAAAGTAATCTTATTTTTTTATTTATTGAATTATCAATTATTTTAAAGAATACAAAAATTTTAATCAAATTATTCACGAAAAATTTCATTTTTAATGAGTTTCAAAAAAATAATATTCAAAAACTAGATATATAATGGTTTTTTGTTTATCATGTCAAATATTTTT
>VGTM01000196.1 GCA_016874685.1 Methanobacteriota archaeon | reverse complement strand
TATTCTTACCGATATATTTCTTAAATCCTTCTCCGAGATAATCGATAAATGGAAACCCATCTTCATCAATTGCTATCATTTCTGAACATAATTCTGCCAATCGTTTATTCATTATATCAAAAGGAGAATTACAAAGGATTCCCCTTTGATGTTGAATATAGTTTATAAATTCATCCCCTAAAACAATACGAGAATATTGAGCTACTTGATTTTCCAGCTTATAGGCACGTGCTATAGCCGCTCCATATACATCTCCATTACTTAACTCTATTCCAATTCCAATATCTACTCCCCCCCGAATGTTTGTGCTTCCAATAACATCACTTCCCGCTAACATTGTCAAACATGTGGCTCCTATAGAGGCTATAACTGAATAAACACCAATCATTGGGACTTTGTTGATGTCATCTCTTAATGAGAGAGATAGCGCCACAAAATCGGAAAACATCTGTAATTTTACAGGATTGCTCTTAATTTGGTTATATATTTGTTTCTGCTCTGGTGAAAATTGGCTGGTAACTATTTGACGCTTATTTGATGATTCATAAAATTTAATAAATAATTTTCGAAAAAGCTCGACAGTACCAACGGTTTTTCTTATTTGGTCGAAAAATATTTTAAAATTATGTGAATCTAACTTGTCTGGTAAGCTACGCAATTCAGCCAATTCCTGTCGTTGACCAAGAATATCAATAAATGCAGCTAAATATAAACCTGCATACTTTTCTTCTATGTTCCGTGTTGGTTCCTCATATTTTATATCGGGCATCATAATAACTGAAGAAATCTATCTTTGATTAACAAATAAATAATCATTAATAAAGATATCAACCAAGTATCCGATTTCATCTAGGATATCATTTGCTTTTAGCTTTCCTTTGAAAATTCGATAGACTTTACCTTCAGTTTGCCATGTTTTTGTCATTAATTCACCTGTAATTTTTGTTTTTCTGTCGAGATTTACGATTTCTATCAAAGAACAACTTAAGACCAAACAATAATTACTTGGACCGATCTCATATAACAAAAAATCTATATTTAAGTAAGGTAAAAAACCTTTTTTGTCAATGACTTTTATACTAGCTTTACGAAGCTTTAACTCTACATATGTTTTAACTTGATCTTTTGTAATATTGATCCAAACTTTATCTTTATCACTTACTTGAAAAGTACAATCGACTCCAAAATTTTGTAAATCTCTTAGCAACTGTGCCATATCACTAGCTGCGAAAGAGACTCTTGATGAAATTAATAATAAGCTTAAGAAGATGAATAAAAATAAGCTAATTTTTATCCTCACAATACTAATCTCCCCATCATTCCTGGGCTTTGTGTTGAAGTTCCACGGAAGTGTACTTATCCCGCAGGTCGCGTAAGGCGCCACGCCAATTAAGTTTTAGAGGCCCTCGGGGTTTCGCCTTTTTCTTGGCAATGAGAAACTCTAAAAAGTCCTGAGCTTCCTTGTGATATTCAGGCGGCAGTTCTTTGATGAGTTCCTCCAGGCGGGTCATAGGTTCATCCTCTTTATTTTTCCATGCACCTGGTTTAAAACCTTCGCCTTTAGGCGAAAAGCTTCAGCACGACGAGTTAGACCGTATGGTATGATCGGCTCATGGGAGGTGACCCATGGGCGAAGAATATCGGAA
>VGTM01000195.1 GCA_016874685.1 Methanobacteriota archaeon | reverse complement strand
AAAAACAGCAAAAGGATATAATCTTTTTGGAATTTTATTAAAAGCAAACAAAATTGCTATTAGTCCTATTACACCTATTAATAAACCATTTAAATGTGCTCGGTTGTAAAAATTCATCACATACGTTCCAAATATAGCTAAAAATGGAACAACACATAAAACAAGAAATGTGGGAGATAAAAGGTCTATGTCGATAAAATCTGGATCTGCAAATGTTTTATCCCGAATATAACTAAAAACACATAATATCAATACAAATATGCTTATTGTAATGAGTAAATAAGATATGGAAATAGGATTAGAAATGCCTAAAACTGGATAGATCAGATTCATGAGGAATCCAATAATCATCACACTGGCAATGCTCAATCCAACAGCATATAATAATGTCTCGATATTTCCAAGTTCATGTAACCTTAAAATCCTGAGGATCAAAATCCCTGGAATGTAAGTCAGGTATATAAGAGCTACAAATTCCCTCACAAGTGGTATGTGCACACCCAGTGCATCCAAACCAATAAAAACCAACAAAATGATCTGTATGGCTAGTATAACCTTCAAAAATTTGCTGATTTCCCAGTCGTTCATTTGAAATATGTTGATCAACTTTTCACCTGTATAAACTTTATAAGATCTCCTGAATTATTTTATTCAATAAATCAGTGGTGTTCTCCCAGGAATATCTTTTTTCTGTTAGTTCTCTTGCATTTTTACCTATTTCTTCTCTTAGATCATTGTTATTTATGAGTTCTATTATTTTTTGAGCAAAATCTTTGGGATCATCTGCTATAGTAATGTTCTCTCCATCATCAACTTCTATTCCACTGGCACCCATACTGGTGGTAACCACAGCTTTCGCCATGGCCATTGCCTCTAATATCTTATTTTTTATTCCAGTTCCAGAGACCATGGGCACCACAATTAAAGATGATTTAGTGGTATATGGTCTTACATCCTCTACACCTCCTGTAACCTCGACAGATGGGTCTCGGGATAGTTTCCTAACTTCAGGGACAGGGTTTCTTCCTACAATATAAAATTTGATTGATGGTATCTCCTTTTTTATCAGAGGATAGATTTCTGTATAAAAATAATTTACTGCATCAACATTAGGGGGAGTGCTCATATCACCCACAAAAGTCACAGTTGGATAATCTTCCTCCACATCATGGGGATGAAAATATTCTATATCCACACCGTTGGGGACAACTTCAATGTTAGTATGTGGCAATATCTCTGTTAATATCTGTTTATCCTTTTCGTTTACTACTATACAAACATCAAAGTGTTTAAACACACCTCTCTCGTAATGCCTCTGCTTATAGTATTGGAAAAGCCAGAAAAATTTATCTTTAATAGATGCTTTTTTGTACATCTCGTATGAATAGCCACTAACTGCATCTAAAGCATAAACCATCTGGGGAATGTATTCATTTTGTACATAATGAGCCATTTGATAGTCCGCTATAATAATATCAAACTTTTCATGGGATAAAAGTCTTTCAACCTTCTGCTGCATAGTGGGATGATAATAATAATTGAGGAAACTTGGATTTTTTGAACCTAGATTAGTGAGATTAAACATTTTTTTAATAGTATATGTTAACTGCTTTTTTTTGTTATTATACTCTGGTATGGGAAAAAGCTCTTCAATAAAACAGAATTTTTCAATATC
>VGTM01000194.1 GCA_016874685.1 Methanobacteriota archaeon | reverse complement strand
CTTCCCATTCACCAGGATATATTACCTGAATTTGCAATATGGAATCATCCGGGGCAGATGAACTGGTAAATTCATCATTATCGTTATAATAATTTTCGGTGCTCTCGTAACCAGTATCTGATGATTCTGTAATTTTAGAACGTTTTTTAATGTAATAATGATGTGTTAATCTAACTATAACTACAATCATGATAATTGCTATTCCCATAGGTATATAATCATCTGGATCCGTGAAAGGATGAGGTCCTGAAGGAAACTGGTAATCCTTCGAAGGAAAAACATAATCTTTATGTTGGGCTTCAGTTAGTGGATAAACAGAATAACTGTTTCCTGATGGACCAATATTCAAATCAACCGCCGAAGAATCATCAACATAAAAAGCGAGAACAACAGCTAGGATGATTAAAATTAAGGGCATTATAATCCTTTTTCTTTTTATAACCTCTATTTCTTCCAACTCTTTACCTCCATACTCCTTAATTGGCTTAAAAAGCTTACAATTTTGTTATTATAATATTTGCTATCAACTAATCTTAATTTATTTATCCTTATCCTTTCTTTTTTTTATATATCGTAATTCATGTGACCTGCTGATTAATAAAAAAAGAAAGAAAATATTTTATTTGATCTTAAAGCTGTTGATAATCATATTATAATGGGATTCCCAGTTTTTGTCGTTTATTCTTCCAATAAAATTAATACTGTAAAGATATCCATTTTTCTCAAAATCTACATCTATTTGCACGCTCTCGTTGTCTGAATATCTCTGTTCATGTGCAGGTATCCCATCAATGGTTATGTTTTTCTGTGATACCTGATAACCATCTTCAGAATATGAAGCTCTTACTTCTGCAGCAACGGCCATTTCATCTTCATAACTCCAATCTGCACTAGATTGCTCCTTATTTACACTAACACCTGTTGCATAGAGTTGACGACAAACACTTCTTTTTTCTTCATCAGTTAAATTGATTCTATCATTTGGATCCCCTAAATAGACATATTTTGTATCATTATCATGAAAATCTCTTTCTATTGTTGATATCTCCCAATTTCCTGGATAATCAAAGGAAACTCCTAATGAAGAGTTATCATAGGTTTTTGTACCATTACCGGTAATCTGGTTCATCATACTAGGACCAAAAACTAAACCCAGTGCCAAAAACACCACAATTACAATAGCTATCGGAATCACATACTTATTCAATTTATCATCCTCCTATAATTGTTTGAATTTTTTTCATCTCATAAAAAAAGAAAAAATAAAAAGATTATTGGAATTTAAAGCTTTTAAGTATGTTTTCTAGTGGTTGTTGGTCATCACTGCCTTGTTTTTCGTATATTAAACAGTAGCCAGCGTTGTTCTTGGTGAAATATACATATGTACTATATACGTTTGACATTGTGTTTTTTAAGGTAACTTGATAGGCAGTGTTACCATCTACAGTTGTTTGTTTCTCTGAGATAAATTCCATTGGAATCGCTGAATTATTAGAAAGGCCTTGTTTTTGGTTAGATACCCAGGCCTGTGGATTGTCTCCAGGAAAATACAATGAACCTAGTGTTATGACAATTTAGTTATGTTACATAATATTTTGATAATTTGTTATCTGCATCTCTTTTTGTGAATCTCCAGTCAATCTTGCTTCTATTTTTATTCCTTCTTTCCATCCATGCCTGGATTT
>VGTM01000193.1 GCA_016874685.1 Methanobacteriota archaeon | reverse complement strand
CACTGGAATGTCTAAAATCTCAATAATCTTATGGGCGGCATCTATACCATCCATTTCTCCCTTTAAAACTACATCCATTAAAATTAGGTCAGGTTTCAATTCTTCAGTTATTTCAACAGCTTCTTCACCTGATGAAGCAACTGCAACCACTTCATATCCCCATAATTGCAGAGTTCTTTGAATGTCCATAGAGGCTATGGCATCATCCTCAACTACAAGGATTTTTTTGCTGGACATTCTATCACCAGTTTATGATTTTCTGCTGTTATTTATTACCCACTTATGATTTAAATTGATCTATTTGAATAAAATAAAAATTTTTAAACCTTATTTTTCTTTTAAAATGGCGTACAATGATTAATGGACAAAAATAAAAAATTTAATCCAAAAAGATTAAGATATTCATTTCACCTAGATTTATAAGAATAAAGCTATAATTTTATTTAATGGAACATGTGCATTTAGAGGATCATATGCTCTATGACGGACGCCAGATTGAACCATCATGGGCATTTAGGGAACTAGGAATAAAGGGTTCAAGTATAGTAACCTGGATTGGCCCAATGAGGATAGAAAAGGACAAAATCATAGATTACGAAGATAGGGAATTAGATATAAAGGCAGATGAGATGATACATTTTATAGTAGAGCACTTCGATTGCCAGCCAGCCGATATCAGGATGACGTATCATCGGCAGAGACTTTTTGTCATGATAGTTAAGGATGTACTGGCAGAATTGGGCATTAAGACGCGAAGAAGTGGTGATGATCTTTATATTGGCGAAGGAAAGCTCTCTGTTTCAATAGCAACATGTTCAAACAGCAGCATGAAAATACATTTTGGCATCAATCTTATTAGTGAGGGAACGCCTGAATATGTTGAGACTGTGGGTCTTTATGACATTAAAGACGATTTTAGAGGAGATATTATAGAGAGACTCGTGAGTGGGATATGTGAAAATTATATCAGGGAAATATCTTCAATAGAAAAAGATATAACTAAAACCAAGGTTTTTTAACATAAATTTCATAAGATATCGTTAAAAATTATTTATGATTTGTATAAGTCATAACTACAACTTTAAAAGAATATCTGAGGATTAGAATGAAAATAGTTATAAATGGTATACATGCTAATTTAAGATTCTCATCTGCACACATAATCCCTAAACATGACTTCTGCGGAAGAATACATGGCCATTCCTACCATGTGGATGTTGTAGTGGAAGGAGAGCGATCTGGAGAATTCGGGTTTGTAGTTGATTTTAAAATAATAAAGAAAATAGTGCGTTGTATATGTTCTATACTGGACCATAGAGTTTTAATACCATGTAAAAGTGAGGATATCCAATTTAAAATCCATGAAGATATCTTAAAGTTTAATATTGATTCCAAAAATTACCAGTTACCCTTGGATGATTGCTGCTTGTTGCCGCTTAAATCCACTTCTGCAGAAGATTTAGCTGAATATTTCGCTGAAGAGACATATAAATCTCTTAAAGAAATTGATAGTCAAATTTCTACTGTTCAGATTTGTGTGAATGAAGGTATAGGTCAGGGAGCTTACTTTGAAAAAACAATTGAAAAAAACTCAGAATAACTGGTGTTTTAAATGGAAACTCGTATAAATGAGGTTTTCTCAAGTATTCAGGGTGAAGGCAAACTAATTGGAAGAAGACAAGTTTTTGTAAGATTTGCAGGATGTAATTTGTGTTGTA
>VGTM01000192.1 GCA_016874685.1 Methanobacteriota archaeon | reverse complement strand
AAGTTGATATTAAAAAATTTTTGTATTCAAAAAAACCCTCTTATATTAATCTTAGACGATGAAAATTTTATTCACTGGGCATCATGGTAATCTAGGGAAAGAGATTATTCCACTTCTGGAAGAAAATCATTCAGTTCAATACTATGATGTAGATTATTCAAATTTCGATGCTGTTAATTCTTTCTTTCGTCATCGAAAGATTGACTTTATTATTCATGCTGCTATTCGTGGTGGTCGTAGAATTCGTGCGGATATTGCTGATGATTTTTATAATAACATGGTGATGTTTGAAAATCTTGCATCGCAAAATATTCCCATGATTAATATATGCAGTGCTGCTGCATATGGCCGTCAAGATGATATTTTTAAAGTTAGTGAAGAAGAATTTGGTTCTAGAATTCCTCAAGACTATTATGGGTTTTCAAAATATCTGATCACTCATCGTTGTCGTCAACTCAACCATGTTTATAATTTAAGATTTTTTAATGTATTTGGAGTACATGCTCCTAAAGACATGTTTACCACAGCTAATATTCTTAATTATATTAATAAGCGGGAGATAGTAGTATTCAAGGATAAATTTATGGATTTCTTTGGAGTTCTTGATGCATATAAAGTTATTGAACTTTATTTGACAGAAAAAAATAATTTACCTAAAGAGATTAATCTTGTTTATCCAGAAACTACTTTACTATCTGAAGTTGCTAATATGATTAACAATCTCTCCGATTATAAGGTTCCTATCGACATCTTAGAGAGTGGATGTGATAGATCTTATTGTGGAAGTGGAGGTGGATTGAATGGTCTTGGATTAAAACTTGATGGGTTGCAGAAATCACTTGAATATGTCTATGAAAATATTCGTTAACGGAACCTTTGATATTATTCATCGTGGACATTTAGAACTCCTAAACTATGCAAAAAGTTTAGGAGATTTTTTACTGGTTGGAATTGATAGTGATGAAAGAGTAAAGGAAAAGAAAGGATCTACGAGACCCATACATACACAAGAGGAAAGAAAATTTTTTTTGGAAAATCTTAAGGCAGTAAACGCTGTAGATATTTTTTCAAGTGATGATGAATTAAAAAATATGATTAAATTTTTTAAACCTGATATAATGGTTGTAGGATCCGATTGGAAAGATAAGTCTGTAATAGGTTCTTATCATGCTGCCAAACTTATATTCTTTGATCGAGTAGGTGATTATGCTACAACAAAAACAATTCAAGATATTATTGATAGGAGATAGTTGCATAGATGAATATGTCTATGGAACTTGTGAAAGATTAAATCCAGAAGCACCGGTTCCCATTCTTAAGTTTAACAGAAAGGAGACTAAAAATGGAATGGCATGGAATGTAAAAGAGAATCTTAAAGCTTTTGGTCTTGAAGTTTACGTGCTTACTAACAGCGAAAAAATTATTAAAACAAGATACATTGATGAAAAATATAATCATCAGATTCTGAGAGTTGATGATGAAAAACTTTTAAAATCCATGGATTATGAATTGCCAACAGAGCATTATGATGCTCTTGTTATATCTGACTATGATAAGGGATTTATTACGAAACAAAAACTATATGAATTAGTTGATTGGTTTAATGGACCAGTTTTTATTGATAGTAAAAAAACAATATTACCCGAATCTAAGTGTTTCATTAAAATAAATGAGGATGAATCAAAGTTGTTAAAAAATAAACATGATAATCTAATCATTACTAAAGGATCAAAGGGAGCGGA
>VGTM01000191.1 GCA_016874685.1 Methanobacteriota archaeon | reverse complement strand
GCCATGCTCACATGGATCATTCTTCTTACATTCACCATCTTAGGGAAGATATTCCTATTTATCTTACAGAGGAGTCGTATCTAATTCTAAAGGTGTTAGAAGAGACCAGTAGTGTGTCATTCACAGATCTAATTCATCTTAAAAAAAATTTTTATTTCGTCCCTAAAAAAAGAGGAGAGGGTTATAAGAGGTTAATTGGGAACGCATCCCAAATGGAAAGAGATATTAGAGTCATAAAACCTTATAAAACCTATGATATTGGTGATTTCAGGGTGAAAAGTGCTCCAGTGGATCATTCACTTCCTGGTGCGTCTGGTTACATTGCCGAAAATGATTCTGATGCTATAATCTATACAGGAGACCTCAGATTTCATGGTAGGAGACCAGAACTCTCAGAAAAATTTGTTAAAAAATCATGCAAAATTAATCCGACAGTTATGCTTTCTGAAGGCACAAGGATAGATAAAAAAGACAGTACAACTGAAGACGATATAGAAAAAGAAGCTATTAAAATAATTTCTGATCATAAAGGTTTTGTTGTGGTAAATTATCCCATAAGGGACTTAGACAGACTTTTAACCTTCTACGAAATTGCTTGTAAAGTGGATAGAACGTTAGTGGTCAACTTAAAACAAGCCTACATGCTCAATTTATTTTATGGTAAAGATTATCCCAAAATAGATGATGTTGCTGTTTATACACCAAGGAAAGGTTGGGGACTTTTGGGAGAGGAATCTTTTGCCTGTTTTGGAGAAGAATGGACATGTTCTGTGAATATAGATCCATATCATGTGAAAACAGATTATGATAAATGGGAGAGAGACTTTCTTGACTGGGATAACACAATTAACTATAAGGATCTGCAGGAGGAACCTGGTGAATATATTTTCCGATGCGATTTCTTTGAGTTGAAGGAGTTAATTGATATAAAACCAGAAAATGGAATTTATATAAGGTCTGTGACTGAACCTTTTGATGATGAAATGGTACTGGACTATAAGAAAGTTAAAAACTGGTTGGATCATTTCAATCTTAAACTTATTGAGAAAGGAATGCATGCGTCTGGTCATGCAAATGGAACTGAAATATTAAACATGATAAGGGAAATAGAGCCTGAAAAGGTTTATCCAATTCACACAATAGAAAAAGAAGAATTTGATAGTTTGAGGGAAGATGGAATTGATGTTGTTTATCCAAGGTTAAGCAAATGAAGATTAAATCTTTATAAATACTAATATTACTAATCAACTAATGGGCATCATTATGGGAGAATCTCGCATGTTGAAAAAATCCAACGAAGATTTTATAGGAAATTTAAAGCCTGATAAGAGGGTTAATTCTCTCTTTGCAGTTTCAGATAAAGTTATTAAAACTGCAAGGACAGGGAGCAAATATATAAATTTCACCCTATCAGATAAAACAGGAACTATAACTGGTAGGATGTTCTCCAATGAGAAAACGGAAAAGGTATATGATTCAATAGATGTGGGCAGTGTTTGCCAGATAATAGGAAGAGTGGATGAATTTCCCCGAGGTTCTGGATCACTTAATATCCGTGTTATCCGAATTCAAGAGTGTCTTGAAGATGAATATGACCTTAATGACTTTATGAGGGTCTCAAAAAAAGACAGGGACGAGCTGATATCGGAGATTAAAGATACTATAGAGATGATCAAAACTGATGATTTAAAAGATCTTCTAAATGCATTCTTTTCTGACGAAGAATTTGTAAGGGAATTTTACAGGTCTCCATCAGCAAAAATATATCACCACAATTACATTGGTGGACTTCTTGAACATACAGTGGAAGTGTTGCAGATATGTAAAAAAACTTGTAAGATATTCCC
>VGTM01000190.1 GCA_016874685.1 Methanobacteriota archaeon | reverse complement strand
TTCTCCTTTGGCTATAAGTTTGTCATTTACAAGTAAATCGAGAGGCTCGCCTATTGCTTTATCTAACTCTATCACTGAACTTGGTCCTAGTTGTATTAAGTCTTTTATGGCTATTCTTGCTCTTCCTATCTCTACAGATACAGCCAAAGGTATATCCATTAGAAAATCTATATTATTTTTTTCCTCCTGAGAATCATTATTATATATTGCAGAAGTCTTTTCTACTTTTTTGTTATGCTTTTGATTGCTGTTATCTGTTTTATTAGATTCGGGCTTTTTTGCGCTTTCTTTCTTTTCTATTACCTTGTTTATTTGTAAATCATTAACTAAATTCTGATCTAACTCAGCATCTTCTACTATATCATTTTCTAAACCTAGATTATTTAAGTTTTCATCCATAGTTGTTCATACCTTCGTATTATTGATCTTCGAGTCGTATATTTGAATTGCTCTTTGACCATTAATTACACCGGGTTTACCTAAAAATTTTCTTTTTCCCTCAATCAATATCACCACATTGTCTTTAGTAGCCTTTTGAAGTTTCACAATATCACCTTTTTGTAGTTCCATAAATTCCCCTAGAGTTACTAAACTTGGTTCATACCGCGCGCTCAAATTCACCTGCATATTGAGTATGTGTTTTTGGATCTCTTTTTCACAAGATTTTACGTTTTTATGACTAATAAGCCCTGAAAATTTATGTTCATTTATATTATTGAACGACTCTTTTACATATATATAAGGAAGACATAAACTCATAATTCCACAGACATCGTTTAATCTGAATTTGAATAAAACCAGAATCATAGTACTTTCTGGTGATGCTATCCGTATAAGCTTAGGGTCTTTCTCCAGACGTTCCAACTTCATTTCTACATTTGTGTTCTGGTTCCACAACTCTCGAAGGATTCTTAAAGCTTTTTCAAGCAATTTGATAATAATTGTTTCCTCTATAGTCGTAAGAGGTCTGCTATAAGGCATAGAAAGTCCCGAACCACCAAGCATTTTATCAATTATAGAAAAGACACAGGTGTAACTCAATTCTATAGCACCTATACTATTTGAGGGTTTCATACTAAATATGCCTGTACAGCTTGGTTTTATTAAAGAGGCAATATATTCGTTATATGTTAATTGCTCTATATGCACACATTTTATAATAGCGTTAGCCGATAGGATTTCGGAAAAACTTGAACTTAATTTTTCAGCATAGTTATTATGCAATGTTCTCAATGCCTTGATGCAATCTTTTGATAAGTAACCTGATTTGGTTAATTCAAATTCCTTTATATTAATATCTTTATGATTTGATTTGCGTCTGGGAAGAATATGTGGACTCTCAGACATTTTAAATGTATTAATAATGCTGTTTTGTGTATTTCTTGTATTCTCCTGATATACTACGTTTAGTAGCGTCTCGATCTCATCCTGCGAAAGGAGAGGAGTTGACAATTCCGGCGATTGAACATCATCTATTTCTGATGTCACTATATCTTTAGAGTAATGCTTTTTTTCTTGTGGCATTGAATCTTTATTTATCTTTTATTATTGGATAACAAAGTCGTTGAAGTACACTTGACGTATATCATCAATTGCTAAACCTAATTCATTTATAAAAGCCTTTTTGAGCTCTATTTGAAGTTCGATTTTGCCTTCGTTAGAGGATATTGCCTCTATATCCTTTGATGAAAGAATCATTACAGCATGATGTTGCAACTTTGGCTTCATTTTTTCGACTTTATTAAAAAGAGCTTGTGAATTCACTTCTATTATAATACCCACTTTAATAATACGCCTTCTGTCCATTCCACTTGGATTAACTAATATTTTTCCTACTTGACATAAGAATCCATCTTTAAC
>VGTM01000189.1 GCA_016874685.1 Methanobacteriota archaeon | reverse complement strand
ATCCCAATCCTTTTGTACTGGTAACCTATGATGAAATGATATATAAAGGTTATTGGGTATTCTATTATGGAGATTGGAATTTCAATGAACTGAGAGGTGGAACTTACACTTACTCTTTTGGAAATATCATAGAAGATAAAAATCTTTTAAGATCAGATGATGGAGTGATCATAGATCTAAAAACAGAGGATGTGAAGTGGAATAACAAAACTCCTTATTGTGTTATGGTGATTAAGGACGGTAAGGTAGAGAAACGTTATTTGGATAAAAATAGCGATTTTTGTGTTATACTGCTTTCAGATGATGGAAAATCAGTGGTTATAGACAAACGATTTGAAAATTCCCTGTTTACCAAGTTGGTAATTGAAAAAAGCAATTATACATGTTTTAAACCAGTTTATAGGCAAGGTGAAATAACAGTGTGGACAGCCACATTTTTTTAATGATTAATTTTTCGAATATCCATATTTAAACATATACTTAATAGAAAATAGAATATAAAAAAAATCTCAATTAAAGTTAATAAAAAAGTTTTTTGATGATAATATGTTAAAAAAAGAAATTCTAACAATGTTGGCGATTGTTCTGGTCATTTTTTTAATTGGATTTGTGTTTAGGGTGGGATCAGCTAGTCTTTATGGAATTCCAGATAACGAAAAACCATTCTATAAGGATAATAACGGGATTCCATATATGTATGAGTTAGATTCATATTACAACTACAGATTAACCCGCAACTACCTTGATCATGGCTATTTGGGAGATGCTAAGGTAAATGGCAAGGAATGGGATTTACATTCCTATTATCCGGGGGTACCTATGGATTATCCGCCACTCATAGTTTACATCACAGCATTTTTTTATAAATTTATAAATATATTTGTGGAAGTACCTCTTTTTGCTGTCTGTTTTTGGTTACCCGCATTTATTGGCCCGCTTTGTGGTATTCCTGCCTATCTATTTGTGAGAAGATTTACAAATGACTATGGAGGCATAGTTGCGGGGATTTTAGCTGTTACATCGGTCATTTATTTTATAAGAACTGTGCCAGGATGGTTTGATACAGACATGTTCATTATCCTGTTCCCTTTGTTGATTGTTTGGTTTTTTATTGAGGCAGTTTACGCAAAAGAGGATAAAAAAAGAATTTTCTTTGCAATTTTATCTGGCTTTTCTATGTTCCTATTTTCTATGGCTTGGAATGGATGGCAATATTTGTTTTATGTGATTGTTGTTTTCAGTTTATCTTACCTTATTTGGTACAAAATAAGAGGTGAAGATACAAAAAATCTTTTTTATGTTTTTATTACATTTTTAATAGGTACTTTTATGTTTATCATTGTTTTTTTAGGTCTTTCATATATTCTTAAGCTATTTTTAGGTCTCTTTGAATTTATGAAAGTGGGTAGTGGCCAAAATATATGGGCCCCATGGCCTGATATATATACTTCTGTTTCTGAGTTGGGAAGACCTTCACTAAGAGAAGTAATATCTACAGGAGGAGCTACATTTGGACTAGGTATATTTGGCATTTTAGTGCTTTTTGTCCTTCTAAAGAAAAAAACTGTGTACCTAAGTTCGATGAAAAATGTGGATTGGTTTTTTTTCACACTACTTCTCCTATGGATATCTATAGGTTTAGTTTCCCTTCTGAAAGGGGCGAGATTCATGATGATGTTAATACCGCCGCTGGTGATAGCTGCTGGGATTATGGTTGGAGTGGCTACCGAAGGTTTAAAATTTTCAAAAAGGGGAAAAAGATATGTTAAGATTTTGTCTATATTTGCAATTTTAGTATTTACCATACCTCCAATTGTGAACACAAATGAAGCTCTTTATGTTTTATCTCCAGGTGCAAATGATGATTTGTGGGACAGTGCATTGTGGATTCACAACAATACACAAAATGATACTGTGGTCGTTTTAGCAGAATGGAGTTATGGCCATTTCTTCACAGCAATAGCTGATCGCCCGGTTCTTCTCGATGGAAGATTAGCTTATATTGAAACA
>VGTM01000188.1 GCA_016874685.1 Methanobacteriota archaeon | reverse complement strand
CTATTCCACTGTTGAATAATTTTTCTTGAGTGCAACGATTGAGTTTCTTTTTCATGTAATTTTATTAGATTTAAAAGAAAATCGTTCCAATAATCCGTTTCAACTCTTTGCCAAATGACTGATGATGGATTTACATAATTTTCAAAACTATTTTCTGAGTCGTAAACAAATACCATTCCACCTGTCATGCCTGCTGCAAAATTATCCCCGACTTCTCCTAATATTACAACAGCGCCACCTGTCATATATTCACAGCCATTTGTTCCGCATCCTTCAATAACTGCAGTGGCCCCTGAATTTCTAACTGCAAACCTTTCTCCTGCTTGTCCCGCCGCAAGCAACAATCCTGAAGTTGCTCCGTACAAAACTGTATTTCCAATAATTGTATTTTTTGAGGTTTGTAATTCACTATTAGAGGCTGGTTTTATAATTATTTTTGCACCAGATAACCCTTTACCAACATAATCATTTGCATCACCTGTTATTTCTAGCTTAATTCCTGAAACTGCAAATGCGCCTAGAGACTGTCCTGCTGAGCCTCTTAATTTAATAAAAATATGATCTTCGGATAATTTTTTATTTTTAAACTGTGTTGTAATAATCGAGCTTAATCTTGTTCCAACTGATCTATGAGTATTTTTTACTGCATAACTTAATTGAAATTTTTGTCCTTTTTCAATTAGAGAAAGTGAGTCTTTTATAATTTGCTTATCTAAACTATCAGGAACTTCTTTTCTTTCTCTTTTTAAACAATATCTTGGATTTTCTCCTGGATCTGCTTGAACTAAAAGAGGATTTAAATCTAAATCATCTAAGTTGGTAGATCCTCTACTAACTTGTTTTAATAAATCTGTTCTACCAACAATTTCATTTAAAGATTTAAAACCAAGACTTGCTAAAATTTCTCTTACTTCCTCAGCTATAAATGAAAATAAATTAACAACTTTTTCTGGTGTGCCTGTAAATTTTTTTCTAAGCTCTTCATCTTGAGTACAAATTCCAACAGGACAAGTATTTGAATGACATTGTCTAACCATTATACAACCCATTGCTATTAAAGAAGTCGTTGCTATTCCAAAATCATCTGCACCCATCATTGCAGCCATAACAACATCTCTGCCTGTTTTAATTCCTCCATCCGTTCTTAAAATAACCTCATGTCTTAAACCATTTAAAGTTAAAATTTGATTAGCTTCTGTTAGTCCAATTTCCCAAGGAAGCCCTGCATACTTTACACTTGTTAATGGAGAAGCCCCTGTTCCGCCTGAATGTCCGCTAATTAGAATTACATCTGCTTTTGCTTTTGCAACTCCTGCAGCAATAGTGCCTATTCCTGTTGAGGAAACTAATTTAACTCCAATTTTTGCTTTGGGATTTATTTGTTTTAAATCATAGATTAGTTGCGATAAATCTTCGATTGAATAAATATCATGATGAGGTGGTGGAGATATCAAGGTAACTCCTGGTGTTGAATGTCTTAAAGTTGCAATTTCAGCTGTAATTTTAAAACCAGGCAACTGGCCTCCTTCTCCAGGTTTTGCCCCTTGAGATATTTTGATTTCTATTTCATCACAATTATTTAAATATTCTGCAGTTACGCCAAATCTAGCCGATGCAATTTGTTTCACTCTTGAATTAGCATTATCACCATTATCTTTAGGTATTGCTCTTTTTGCATCCTCTCCTCCTTCTCCACTACAAGATGCACCACCAATTCTATTCATAGCAATTGCTAATGTTTCGTGTGCCTCTTTAGAAAGGGCTCCTAAAGACATACTGCCGCTTCCAAATCTTTTTCTAATATTTGTAATAGACTCTACCTCTTCAATTAAAATTGGTTTTTTAATTAAATTAAAATCTAAAAGATCTCTAAGATTTAAAGGGTGCTGCTCATTAATAATTTTTGAATATTTTTTATATAAATCATAGGAATCTGTTGCAACAGCGGTTTGTAACATATGCATAGTCATAGCCTGATTAGAGTGTTGTTCCCCACCTTTTCTAAATTTATAAAATCCACCGATTGGTAAACTAATAACATTACCTCTAAATGCCTTTTGATGTTGAGTT
>VGTM01000187.1 GCA_016874685.1 Methanobacteriota archaeon | reverse complement strand
CACCTGCGTGTTCCTTACTTCCACTTTCTACTTTACCATCACCGTCATAATCTCTCTTTGCTTTTTTTCCACCACCACCTAGCGCCCTTGCAGTATCTTCTCCTTTTTTCCTTTCTCCCTCATAGGGTTCCCCATATTCTGTCATTTCAACTGATCTAATATTTGGGTTGGCACGAAGTTGAGTGATCTTATCTCTATCAGCATATCTCACATAAGTTTTACCACTCTTATCTTCGACTCTGACCTTATATTTCTTTGGTGCTTCGATTGCTTCCTTAGCAAACACTTTTAACATTATATCAGAAACACTTTCCATAGCAAACTCTTTTACTGACCCAATAAACTCTTCGTTCTTCATTTGACCATCACCAAAGAGTTTTTTCTTTACGGCAGCTCTTTCATTAGAACCTAAAGAACTGTTGGACATATATTCACTAAATGCTTTTACTAAAGGAACATCCTCCCTTCTGGCACGATATCTAATATCATAAACAGCCTGTCTAATTTTACTCTCAGGAGATTTATCACCACTTTTATTACCTTTAGTAGCAGCAGGAGGAGCAGCGGCTGGGGTAAATTTTCTTGCAGGAAGTTCCTCAGCAATGTGCTTTTTCATGGATTAATTTCTATTTTTCTTTTTTCTATATTTATTTATGAATTGAAATCCGTAACTACTACCAGGAACCATGGTTTCTGCATATCTTCTATAACTATCAGTTCCAATAAGTCTCTGATCTGCTGGCACACCACTTATGTTTGTGATATTTACAATTCCCTTTGTCTCCATTACATCTTTAATCCAAGACTTAAACATAATATTGTCCTCTGTGACACAGATTAGATAATTAGTTCCACGACGAATAATCCGTCCAATTAAACCAGTATTTAAATTTTCAACAAGCTGTCCGATATCAAATATTGTTTTACTAAGATAATTTTCTCGTAATGTTTGGGCATAGAATTTAGGGGCAATCTCCCACACTTCAGCAACTTGATCCTGAACTCCCATTGATGCACGAACAGTATCAAACACCATTCTTACATCCTTTGGTCTCATTTCAGGAGGCATTCCAGAGCGAAACGTTTTGAAATCATTTTCGGCAGCGGCAAGTCTCATTCTTGATGCAGAGAGACCCTCCACACCATCAGAGTCTGGATCTCTATCACCAGCAGAAACAACTTCAATATTATCAAATTGATAAAGATTATTGTTGTAATTATTAGCGAGTTTATCAAACTCCTTAACTCGATCAGCACCACCGACAATTCTTACATTTGCATATCCATCATTATGTGCCTTTTTTAGAACATCAAAAATAGTTTTTGTATTTCCATCATTTACAATTCGCTCACTGTGTTGAGGGAACATTTGACGCATCAGTGATACCTTTGTATCAGCATCAAGAGGGTTCTTTTTCTTGTCCTGACTACGTGATGGCACAATCATATAATCACTCTGCTCTTGCTCTGCAGATGCAGCAGCAGTATCCATCAACTGAAGATGCCCAAGATGTGGAGGATTAAAACGTCCAAATGCAATCGTCAGTGTGCCTTTAGTTTTTTCGACTGGAAGATAATTTACGGGAGCTGCTTCTTGAGGAATTGGTTGTTGTTCTGGAGCAGGTGCTTGCGGCATTGCCTGCTGTTGTAGAGCAGGATCTACAAAATTAGGATCAGAATATTTTTTTTCAGTTTCTGTTTGATTAGGATCTTTTCCGCCAACTACCTGCCTTTTATTGAAAAATTTTAAAGACCCCTTTACTGTTTTAGCAACAAACTCACCATCCTTATACCAGTCTCCATGACCGTTTCCTTGCAGTCCCAATCTTGCTGCTTGTTGAGCTGCTGATTCTGATAGAAATTGAAAAAAATTTTTCATTACTTAATTTTTTTTATCTTTAATATGATTACTTTTTTATCATCAGTAATATATTTTACGATATTTTACACACCTGACTATATTTATGTTTATTTTTACTGACAGACATTTTCTTATCTAAAACTAAATGAACATAACGAACAAATTCTGGATATGTACCTTTGAAGTTTTTAAGGAGTTTATCAACATATTCTTTCATAATTT
>VGTM01000186.1 GCA_016874685.1 Methanobacteriota archaeon | reverse complement strand
ATTACGATAAAATATACTCCAGAAAGGATTACAAGAAAGAATGTGAGTTTATAGAATGGGCTATTGGGAAATACAAAACTTCCAGGGGCAATAAACTTCTCGACGTGGCCTGTGGAACAGGGACACACGCTTTAATATTGAAAGACAAATTTGCAATTGTCGGAGTGGATGTTAACAGGGAAATGTTGAAAATTGCCAGAGAAAAAGTTAGTGATGTTGAATTCAGGACAGGAGATATGAAAAAACTGGACCTAAAAGAAAAATTTGATGTTATAATCTGTATGTTCTCTGCCATACATTACAATACCAGTTACAACGAGTTAGAGCAGACTTTAAGGAATTTTTACAAAAATTTGAAAAACGGTGGGGTTCTGATCTTTGATCTGCTTTTCAACCAGGAAAACTGGATTGAAGGACTGGTCAGTGTGGATACAGTGGTGGAAGATAACCTGAAACTTGCAAGAATTTCTCAGTCACACTTAGAAGATGATATTTTCGATTTAAACTTCGTTTTTTTAGTTAAGGAAAACGAAAAAGTTGATTTTGATATTGACCATCACCGAATTGGTGTTTTTGAAACAGATAAAGTTATTCAACTCACAGAAAAAACCGGGTTTAAAAGTTATGTATTTGCTGATTACACAGAGAAACCGTATGAGAAGGGATCAGGAGAGAAACCAGTCTTTGTTGGGATAAAATAAGTTCCCATAGAGTTATATAAAATCTTAAATTGAAATTTTGATTAAATAATTAGAGGAATTGATATGAAACTAGCTCTTGCTTCTTCAAATGGTAAATCCGTGGATCTGCATTTTGGAAAAGCAAGGAACTTTCTAATCTTTGAATTTGACGGAGAAAAGGCCAGATTTCTAGAAAATCGGAAAGTATCCATTGATCCAGAAGAGAAACATCAATGGGAAAAATCTCTTGAAATTATAAAGGACTGTGAAGTGGTTATATGTGTCCAGGCAGGGATGAGAGGAAAAGTTGGGCTGGATAATGCAGGGATAAAACTGATAGAAGATGAAGGGCCGGTTGAAAACGTATTAGAGAGATATATAAGCCATTATAAGTTTATGAAGAAGCCTCTATTTTAATGCTCTTTATAAAGAACCTTAAGAACTATATTTGACATTGAATAAATGGAGTCTTAATTTAGACGGAGTTTTAACTTACCTGGAGGAAAACATGACAGATTTTGGAGAAGAATACCTTAAGATGACCTTTGAGATCAACAAACACTTTGAAGGCTATATAGATTCTTACTTCGGACCTGTTCAGTTAAAAAAAGAAATAGAAAGTACCAGAAAAAGACCAATCCGAGAATTGCTCCACGAATTGGAAAATTTATACCATCTTCTGCCTGAAGAAGATAAAAAAAGATGTAAATATCTTGAAAAAACGCTTCAGGCCATGGAAGTTACTTTAAAAATACTGAAAGGAGAAAGATTGCCTTTCATGGAAGAAATAGAAAAGATTTACGATATAAAACCTGTGATCATGACCGAAAACGAGATAATGGAAGTCAGGAATAGTCTGGATGAATTACTTCCCAAAAATCAGAAATTTAATTTAAATGAGCGTTACTTGAAATGGATGGAAGATTTCAGAATTCCTGAAAAACAATTCATGGAAGCAGTTAACATCACCATGGGAGAGATAAGAGAGAGAACCTCTGAAATGTTCCCTCTGGTTGAAGGTGAATCAGCAGAAATAGAAATTGTTAGAAACCAGCCCTGGAAGGCCTACAATTATTATCTGGGTGATGCACGTTCAAAAATAGCTATCTGTGTTGATCATCCATTTTATGCCTTTGAATTGCCACGTCTCCTGAATCATGAGATTTATCCTGGGCATCATCTCTTCATGCAGCTTCGGGAGAGACTGCTGTATAAGGATAAAGGTTATCTTGAAGCAACTGTATGCACACTGCAATCCCCCATGAATGTTATCGCCGAAGGCACGGCTAATTTTGCTGCGGAGGTTATCTTCAAGGGAGAGAGCATGTATAAGTGGCTGTGGGATACACTGCTACCTACACTGGAATTGCCACAAGAAGACTATGAAACATTTTATAACATCCTTAAAACCGCTGATTTACTTCACA
>VGTM01000185.1 GCA_016874685.1 Methanobacteriota archaeon | reverse complement strand
GGATGTTACAGAAAGTAAAAAAGTGGAAAAAGCTCTGCGTGAAAGTGAAGAAAAGCTAAGAACAATTTTTGAATCTTCTCCTGATGCTATTACTCTCTTTGATTTGGAGGCAAATATTATTGATTGTAATCAGGCAACTGTGAAGTTGCATGGATTCTCTTCCAGAGAAGAGTTAATAGGTATGAATGCATTTGATTTAATTGCTCCACAAGATCGACAAAGTGCAGCAGAAGCAATGAAAATAATGTTAGAACGAGGCTCTGCAAAAAACATGGAATATACATTTTTGACTAAAGATGGTCAAGAATTTCCAGCTGAAGGTTCTGGAGCTGTGATAGTGGATGGGACTGGTAAACCTATATCGTTTGTATCCATAACACAGAATATCAGCGAGCGCAAAAAATATGAACAAACACTCTATGAAAGTCAGAAGAAGCTTAAGATAGCAATGGATCTTGCAAAACTCGTGAACTGGGAATATGATGTTGAATCTGATATGTTCACATTTAATGATCGGTTTTATGCCTTGTATGGCACGACAGCCCAGGAAGAAGGCGGATATCAAATGCCCTCAAAGGTCTATGCCACTAAATTCATACCACCCGAAGAATCTCCCATCGTAGCAAAGGAAATTGCAGATGCCCTGGCAACCGATGATCCGAACTATTTCAGGACCCTCGAACATAGGATAATAAGGGCAGATGGAGAGGAACGTTTCATTGTAGTTCGTTTTGGGATTATTAAGGATGCTGAAGGTCGCACCATCAAAACTTACGGAGCAAATCAGGATATCACTGAACGTAAAATGATGGAAGATGCTTTAAAGGCGAGTGAGGAAAGGATACAGGGAATTTTTGAATCTTCTCCAGATACTATTGGTGTTATGGATTTAGCTGCGAAAATGGTTGAATGTAACCAGGCGGCATTGGATATGTTTGGTTTCTCATCGAAAGATGAATTGATTGGCAAGCGTGTTTTTGAATTCATCGCCCCTGAATATTGGCAGGAGGCAGCAGAAGCCATGAAGATGACCGTAGAAAAGGGACATATCACTCATTTTGAGTCAATTCTCATGAATAAGGATGGCCGTGAGTTCCCGGCGGAAATATCTTCAAGTGTGAGTTTGGATCCTTCAGGTAAACCAAGTTATCTCGTTGCCATAATAAAGGATATTACAGAACGTAAACATGCAGAGGAACAGATCCAAAAATCGCTGGAAGAAAAAGAGATGTTCTTAAAAGAAATCCACCACAGAGTCAAAAACAATTTAATGGTCATATCCAGTCTGCTCAATCTCCAATCCCGATATATAAAGGATAAAGAAGCTCTCAGTATTTTTACGGAAAGTCAAAGCCGTGCTAAATCAATGGCGCTTATCCACGAAAAATTGTATAGATCCACTGATCTTAAGAGAATCAATTTCGGTGAATATATACGTACTTTAGCTACTGATCTCTTCTATACCTACGTGGCTGATCCCAGCCGCATAAAACTGAATATGGATGTCGAAGATATTATGCTGGACATCAACACAGCTATTCCTTTGGGGTTGATCGTGAACGAGTTGGTATCAAACTGTATGAAACACGCATTTCCAGGTGGAAGAAGTGGCGAAATTGGCGTTGATTTCCATAGGGAAGATGGTGAGTTCGCACTCATTGTAAGTGATAATGGTATGGGCTTTCCAGAAGATCTGGACTTCCAAAATACAGACACACTGGGTTTACAGTTGGTGAACAGTTTAACCAGTCAGATCGACGGTACAATTAATCTTGATAAAACTGCTGGAACAACATTTAAGATTAAATTTGTAGAAGAGGAATATGAGTAGAGGATTTGAATTTAAATTTAATCTCTTATTTTTTCTTATTTTAGTTTAATTTTTTTTTACAGATTATATCTATTGTAGATTGTTATAAAGGGTTTCAAAATGTTTATTTCACTCTTATTCAACGGCATATGATTAAATAAGAATATTGAATAATAAGATAAGGAGATTAACCTTTGGCAACACCAAGAGGTACCATTTTCCCGACCATTCTGGATATTCCGGCTTTATGGGATGTTCCCACAACTTCATCAACATCTTTGTAGGCTCCGGGTGCTTCCTCTGCTACAACAG
>VGTM01000184.1 GCA_016874685.1 Methanobacteriota archaeon | reverse complement strand
ATTATATTGCTTTTAATGGCTTCCAGGACAACGCTGAATTCCCTGCTTTGTGCCATACTTAAAAATTCTTCATAAGTGAAGAATGTAAGATGGATTTCTAGGGGAAGTATTGAAATCACTCTTTCAATCTCTTTTTCCCTATGGCTTTCTCCGATGGCCATCAGGTCTATATCAGAACCCGTAGATGCTGTTTTCTGGGCATGGGAACCGAACACCAGGCTAATAAATGAGAAGGGTAGAGAGTTCAGTTTACTCATGAGAATCTTAAAATCATCTCCTCTTATTAGATTTTCTTTTCTTCGAAATTCAGCCTCAAATATCAGGGGATGAACCTTTTTATTTATGCTGCACTTGTAAGCATTGCCAACCTTTTCCAGTGATATTAAATCTTCTTTCTCTAATTTTTTGACAATATTATAAACGTTTTTATAACGTATTCCAGTCTCCTGGGACAATTGACGTATAGTGGGTCTTTCTTCAATCTCTATCAGTTTTATAATGATTTCCTGTTTGTTGTTTTTCATGTGACACACCCAGTTTATAGTAAATATACTATAATGTTATAGCAAAGTTACTATAATACTTATGGATTTTATCATATTTAACTTAATTTCATAGATTCATTTTTTAGAAGGCATCATTAACCATTATGTATTATTTACTTATTATAAAATATGAAAAATTATATAGACAACATCTATATTAATTCTTTGAAGAGGTGTTAATTATGAGGAAAAAGGTTAGAACCAAGGGAAAGGATTAAACCATCCAATTTTTCCCTATAGACTCCAAATAACTTAAATATAGCACTGATACCATAAAACAACGGCTAAAGGGGAAAATAATAACACGAATGGATTTATTCTTTTATTCTCTCAAATTTTAGCTAAAGGACATGTGATGCATGTGACTTTAAAACATTCTGCAGTAAGATGGAAGCTAACTCCAAACTTACTGTTCCCTGATATCACATATTATCTTTAAATCATTTTCTTGATTTATTTTTGATATAAGAATAGTAGATTAAGTTAGTTCCCATAGAAAAAAATTTTAATAAAGTAAACTATAAACAATATTCGTGATTAAAATAAGTGAAATAAAAATAAAAATTCCAGAAAGGATTCCTCTATCTTTTCTTAGAAGGAAGATTCATGAATTGATAAGGGAAGAGGAGATAAAGTGGACTCTTTTTGATAAATGCAAAGATGAACTCTTATTAGATAAAACAGATTTAGAAGCACTTGAAAACGTAAGGGAAAAAGCATGGCAGGAAACCAAAAAAATACGCTTTTTAGTTTCCTTCGTATAGATTCAAGGATGTCCTTAAGATATGCTTTATATTCCCGTGGCATATTTCACACTTTCTATGATATATGGTTTTAGGTCAAATTTTAGAGCTTCAGCAATCACGAGATCAACTTTAGAGTCAAACAAATCTTTCAGAAAGAATTTGATTAAATAATTGCTAGCTCACCAGCACTTGTTATCTCCAGTTTATCGGCTGCTATGAATCCCATTTCTCTTAGTTCTCTGATGTGGTTGTATGTCATTCCCCTACTTATTCCTACTTTGATTGAAATGTTTTTAACTGAAGTCTCTTCTTCTTTCATTTCTTCTAGTATCATGCGTTTGGTCTTGGAGATTCCGAAGCTTAATATGGGTAGGTCTATGATTTCATTGTCTTCTTCTGTGACATATACGATTCGTTCTACCATATTATGCCTTGCATAGGAACCAAATAATGCTCCTAATGCCTGTGTTTTTCTTCCACCACTTATATTTACAATTACATTTCGTTTATGGGCATTCTCGTTTTCGATCACGTCTGCTGTGTCCTGGGCGATTCGTACTACGTCGTATAGACTGGTTATTTTGATCTCTATTTCTATGAATTTTCCTACTGTATCTTTTAGCATCTTCTCTACATTGAGTTTTGTTTCTGTGGCATCTTCTTCTCTTAAAAGAACTACTTTTTTGGGTGAGAACTGTGTGATGCAGAACATTGCAGGTTCTAGGGAATATATTGTTGAAATTAGGGTGTAATCCATTGAATCACTTTCTAATTATATTATTTTGAAGTTTATGTATTTTTTATTGTGTTGTATATATATAATATTTTGCGTTTTAATTTGATATTATACATGCAATTTGTCTTA
>VGTM01000183.1 GCA_016874685.1 Methanobacteriota archaeon | reverse complement strand
TTTTACTTTATTCTTAATATTTGCTAGTACTCATTTAAAATTAGGTTTAGGCGAAATTATCGAAGATTACATTCAAAATGAAATTATGAAGGGTATTTTAAATAAAATTATAATGTTAACCTCGGCTATACTTCCTCTTGTTGGGATTGTATCATTAATAATAATTATTTTATGAGCACTTATCAAATTATTGATCACGAATATGACGTTATCGTTGTGGGAGCTGGTGGCTCAGGATTAAGAGCGGCTGTAGGTTTAGCTGAAGCTGGACTTAAAACAGCATGTATTTCAAAAGTATTTCCAACCAGAAGTCATACTGCCGCGGCGCAAGGTGGAATCTCGGCTGCATTAGGAAATATGTCAGAGGATGATTGGCGTTGGCATATGTATGATACGGTAAAGGGAGCTGATTGGTTAGGCGATCAAGATGCTATTGAGTATTTATGTAAAGAAGCTCCAAGGGCAGTTATTGAGCTTGAAAAATATGGCGTTCCTTTTAGCAGAACGGAAGAGGGGAAAATTTATCAAAGACCATTTGGAGGAATGACTGCAAATTATGGAAATGGCATTGCACAAAGAACTTGCGCTGCTGCTGATAGAACGGGACATGCAATTCTACATACCCTTTATGGACAAGCACTTAAAAAAAATACTGAATTTTTTATAGAGTATTTCGCATTAGATTTATTAATGCATGACGGAAAGTGTCGTGGAGTTACTGCTTGGAATTTACAAGATGGTACCATTCATCGTTTCAGAGCCAATATGACAATTCTTGCAACGGGTGGTTATGGAAGAGCATATTTTTCAGCAACTTCCGCTCACACTTGCACAGGAGATGGAAATGCAATGGTCTTAAGAGCAGGTTTGCCATTACAAGATATGGAATTTATTCAATTTCATCCAACAGGTATTTATGGTGCTGGATGTTTAATTACTGAAGGTTCTAGAGGGGAAGGTGGATTTTTAGTTAATTCTGAGGGGGAAAGATTTATGGAAAGATATGCTCCTTCAGCAAAAGATCTCGCATCAAGAGATGTGGTTTCAAGATCTATGACAATTGAAATTAATGAAGGTCGGGGAGTTGGTAAAAATAAAGATCATATCTATCTTCATTTAAATCATTTAGATCCAGAAGTTTTACATGAAAGACTTCCTGGAATTTCTGAATCTGCAAAAATTTTTGCTGGAGTAGATGTAACAAAAGAACCAATACCAGTTGTACCTACAGTTCACTATAACATGGGAGGTATTCCAACTAATTATTACGGTGAAGTAATTTCAAAAACTGAAAATGGTAAAGATATTATTGTACCAGGTTTAATGGCAGTGGGTGAAGCAGCCTGCGTTTCTGTGCATGGAGCAAATAGGTTAGGATCTAATTCATTGATTGATCTTGTGGTATTTGGCAGAGCTGCTGCAATGCGAGCTGCAACAATAGTAAAACCAAATTCAAAACATGAAACAATTCCTGAAAGCGAAACCCAAAAATCAATTTCAAGATTTGATAAATTAAGAAATTCAAATGGTGGTACACCAACTTCTGTGCTTAGAGATAAAATGCAACGAACAATGCAAAAAAACTGCGCAGTTTTTAGAGATGCTAAAATTTTAAAAGAAGGAATGGAAGAAATAAGAAAACCATGGAAAGGAATGGATGATATTTCAGTTTCCGATAAGTCTTTAATTTTTAATACAGATTTAATTGAAACATTAGAGTTTGATAACCTAATAAGACAATCACTCGTTACAATGGCTTCCGCTGAAAATAGAAAAGAAAGCAGAGGAGCACACTCTAGAGAAGATTTTAAGGAAAGAGATGATGATAATTGGATGAAGCATACACTTGCTTGGCAAGATGGAGAGAAAGTAAAAATAGATTATCGAAATGTTCATAATTTTACCTTATCTAATGAAGTGCAGTATTTTCCGCCGAAAGCGAGAGTATATTAATGGTTCAGTTCGCTTTACCCAAAGACTCTAAAATTGTTGAGGGTAAATATTTTAAAGACAAAACTAATGGTAAAAATTTAAAAAAAATAAAAGTTTACCGATGGGATCCTGAGACAAAAGAAAATCCAAGACTAGATACTTATGAAGTTAATATGGATGAGTGTGGGCCAATGGTTCTTGATGCCCTTATTAAAATTAAAAACGAAATTGATACTTC
>VGTM01000182.1 GCA_016874685.1 Methanobacteriota archaeon | reverse complement strand
TTGTTCATAATCATCAAATTTAATTCCGTTATGCTTAAGTAATAAAATTTTAATGTTTAAATTTGATAGGTGCCCTTTCTCAATTAATTCTTTAGTTTGAATCACTTTATATGAAGGGCCAAACAACCCCTCTAAGACCCATTTATGCGTCTGTGTGCCGTCTAAAGTTCCAGTGAGACCAAATCTATACTTGCAGTCTAATAATTTGGTCATGATGTCAACGAGAGACTTTGATTTGAATAAATGTGCCTCATCTCCAATAACAACATCAAAACGATCAAACCATTTTAATGGTTCTTTATAAATTGATTGCCAGGTTGTAATGACTACTGGTAAATTGATATCATACTTTTCCTTTCCTGAGTAAATAATATGACAATAACTTTCAGATTCCCATCCATAAATTGAGAAATCTTTATACATTTGTTCTACAAGAGATGTTGTAGGAACAATGATCAAAGTTGATAAACCTTTATCTGTATAGTATCGAGTAATCGAATAAATTATTAAAGACTTGCCAGATGCAGTTGGAGATACTAAAAGTTTGCGATTATTTTTTAATGCGTCGTAAACACTTTCGATTTGATAATTTCTTGGTTTATGACATGAGATAGATGTGATATAATCAGATACTCCCTCATAAGAAATATTTTCGTTTACTTCAAAAGGTAATCCATAAAATTTACTATTTTTAAATTCATAAGTGTAATTACTAGAATTAGCAAAACTTATTAACTTATCTAATAGTCCAACATACAATTCATTTTTAGTTAAACTAAACAATCGTATTTTTCCATCCCAGTATTTACTGCGATACTGTGGCATGAATTTTGCACCAGGAACTTCAAAAGTGAACAAGTCATTTAACTCCTGACATATGTAAGGTTCTGCCTCAATATGTAAGTAAACTTCATTCTTTTTTGAAATTATAATATTACTCATATCCTGCTTGGAATTTATGCCAATCAATTGCATTTTTAATTTGATATGTTCGGTTATGAATTTGCTTGATAATATCGTCTAGATATCTCAACATTGAATCGTAGTATTCATTTTTTAATTTAATTGCCGACAGTTTATTGTCAGCATCAATATATCTATTCATAGATTCTTTATCCCGAACTTTATATGGAAATGGTTCTTCAGAATAAATCTCTGCTGAAGATTTTCCACTATAATACTCATATCTTTCTTTCTTTAACTTATTAAAATCATCTAAAGATTTTTTCTTAAGTAAAGATACATTGTTATAAATGTTATAGTATTTTGCGTGAAGTTGTGGAATTTTTATTGATTCCACATGTAAATTATCAACGTCTATAATTGCATCATTTCTCCAGGATTCCTGGATTTCATCAAGGTTCATACTCATTATAATTTTGATCCATTATATTGTATATAGTATACTTAAAAGTGACTCTTGCTGTAAAATAATCGTAGTCTTTTTTTGTCGTATCAAAAGATAATCCAGTTAATGAAGTTGGAAAAATATCTCTAAATTTAATGTTCACTTGTGGTTGAAAATTACTATTCAGAACTTGCAGAGTTGCATCCGAATATATGTTTCTAAGATCTTTACCACTCGTAGATGGGTCTGTTGTATTTGTTTCTCTCCACTCATTAAATTGTGCAACATTTTCCGGATAACCTAAACCAATTAACCAGTTATATACCTGAATGTAATTAACTAGATCTTCATCGACTAGAAAGTCTAAAGTTAAATCTTCGTATTCTAATTTATCCCCAGGAATTGGAATATCCTTTAAGTATGTTGGTTGAATTGCAACACCAAGATTTACTCCAGGTATACCGGCTTTGGTGCAAAAGAAATCAACTTTAGGATATCTTGATAATATAAATTTGAACCCAACAGGGGACAGATAATTGCGATTACTTATTTGATTACTGTATGGTGTTGCTGGCATTTTCTTTTATTTTTATTTAGATAAAAAAAGGAGCCCCTAGGGACTCCTTGAAAAATATGTGAACCAATATCACATAAGGTTCTTGACTTGTACTCTTCTGTAATAACGGTTAGAGTTAGTCTTGAGTCTACCGAGTCCTTGATCGGTTCCTTCAGCGAATGGATTAGCAACCATGCCGTAGCGGGTCTTAAATCCAATTTTTGGTTGGAAAGTGTCCTGACCAACGGCGCGAACCATTTGGAGAGGAACATAAGGACAATAGAACAGTCCAGCGTCATAAGGGGATGATCCCTTGAATCCGATAACATAATACTGGTTAGCAGCAATGTTAGCCGCATATGGGTCGATATAAACCTTATACTTACCATTAATAACACCAGCAAAAGTGCTAGCAGTATCATCAACATT
>VGTM01000181.1 GCA_016874685.1 Methanobacteriota archaeon | reverse complement strand
TTAACATTATCAACATTGTGGGGTGATGCGATTTGAGGTTCCAAATTATTAACATCAAATAAATATTCTTTTTCGTAATTGGAATCCTTATCTGATCTTACTAACTTTGAATTATCCACCCCTCGCGTTTTAAGATAATCAAGAACAGCTCTGTTAGGTTCCATTATACCATTTTTAGCACCCATCTCCACAGCCATGTTGCAGATGGTCATTCTGCCAGATACATCCATAGAATCAACAGTTTCACCAAAAAATTCCAGTGCTTTATAAGTTGCACCATATGAACCAATTTTACCAATTATATCTAAAATAACATCTTTAGCAGTTACATATCGCTGTAAATTACCTTCTATATCTATTTTGTAAGTTTCAGGGACCATGAACCATGTTTGGCCAGTTGCAAATACAATAGCCATGTCTGTTGCACCAACACCTGTTGCAAATGCTCCAAACGCACCATAGGTGCATGTATGTGAATCTGCACCCACAATTACATCTCCAGGTTTAACAAAACCTTTCTCAGGCAATACTTGGTGGCAGATCCCTTCGCCATGTGTGTAAATATTTTTTATGCCCTGTTCTTTTGCAAATTTTCTTGTAACTTTTTGGAATTCAGAAGATCCTATGGTGTTTGCAGGAATGTTATGATCAAAAACAATAACAATTTTTTCACGGTCCCATACTTTATCAGCTACTTTCCTGAAGGTTTTTATTGTGGGCGGTGATGTTCCATCGTGAGTCATGGCCAGATCTATATTGACCTCAATGATTTCACCGGGATGTATGTCGTCTTTCCCAGAAGCCTTTGCAAGAATTTTTTCTGTGATATTCATTATAAATTCACACCTTTAAAATAGGATTTTGTATGAATACAAAAAAACGCGGTTTCTATTAACAACATCTAATTTACATATCAAAAGGACCACGTACAGATCTGACGATTTTATTAAAGAGTTCATCGTTTATGTATATACCTTCTTCTCTCTGTTTTTTAACTTTTTCAACGATTTCACATAATTCATCTCTTGTAACATTTATTCCGCATTCATCGAGCTTTGCTTTAACTGCTCTACAACCTGAATGTTTTCCAAGAACTATTCTTCTGTGGTGTCCTATCAACTCTGGCAGGAATGGTTCATATGTTAATGGTTCTTCAATAACAGCATCCACATGTATTCCTGATTCATGTCTGAATACATTTCTTCCTACTATTGGTTTATTTTCAGGTATTTTCATGTCGGTAAGTTCTTCAACAAGCTTGGAAAGTTCATAAAAAATATTGACATTAAAACCCAGATCAACACCATATATGATAAGCAGGCTCATCACAAGTTCTTCAAGGGATGTATTTCCTGCTCGTTCTCCTATTCCATTTACAGTTGTGGATATAGCGCTAGCACCAGCTAAAATACCAGAAATTGAATTTGCAAGTGCAAGCCCAAAATCATTATGACAGTGCAGGGCGATTTCAGTGTTTATATGAGATTTTAATTCCTTTACTAGAAAACCCATGGCATAAGGATTTATTGCACCTACAGTATCTGCTATATGAATTCTATCTGCTCCAAAATCCTCTGCTTTGTTATAAATTTTCTTTAAGAAATCCAAATCTGTTCGGGTGGCATCCTCAGCAGAAAAGGCTACAAATATTCCATGATCTTTAGCATGTTCAATTGATTTCATACACACATTAAGCGTTTGCTCCTGGCTCATCTTAAGTTTATGCTTTAGATGGAGATCGGAGGTACCTATGAACGTTATGATACCATCAACATCACAGTCCAATGCCAGATCAATATCCTCAGTTTTAGTACGTGCTAAAGCGAGTATATCTGCATTTAGATCTTCTGCGGCAATGGCTTTAACAGATTTTTTCTCTTCATTTGATACTATGGGAAAACCAGCCTCAATTTGATGAATACCGAGTTCGTCCAACTTTTTTGCAATTTTCAACTTCTCAGGAGTCCTTAAACATACTCCTGGTGTTTGTTCTCCGTCTCTTAATGTTGTATCATAAATGGTTAATTTTTCTGGAAATTTCAAATCCATGGATTTGTTGAAAGGACTGACAAAATATTTCAAATGTTTCCCACCTTGATGTTTTTCAGAAATTGTACAACTAGATTAATTATATTTAAAATTTTAAAATTTATGTTTTTGTGAATTTTGTATCAAATAATCAAGTTTGATTGTTCCAATTCATTTTAATTAGTATCTTTTAGTTATCATTATCTTTAAATTATTTTTTAGTTATCATTATCTTTTTTAATTATCATTATCTTTAAATTATTTTAAATTTTTTTTTGTTAATTTTGATTTAAGGTTAATATTTGTATTTTTTTT
>VGTM01000180.1 GCA_016874685.1 Methanobacteriota archaeon | reverse complement strand
AAAATTGGTTAAGATGACTAAAGGAATGTCTGGAAGAGATATAAAAGATAGGTTATTAAAAAATGCAGTTCATAAAGCTATTTCTGAAGATGTGGATGTTCTAAGTTGGGAACATATAAAATACGCACTCAAGTTACATGAAAATGAAAAAAATGAACCAAAGGGAATGTTTGCATAACTTGAAAATGAGTTATAATCATTTATATACTACGCTGCAAACACTTTAATCCACATTTTCCATATTCCAATATACACAATCTGCAGGCAAAGAACAGCATATCTCTAAATAGTTTCCAGAAACTTTAGATAAAATTAATGGATTTTTGGGGTAATTATTCAGTGCTTTTATGGCCTCTTCTGTTCTAACAAATCTAGCTTTTCCTACACTAACCATTCCTTCAGCTAATTCATTCAAAAACACTGCCTCAGTTAATTTCGAGTTATTTATTGATCTGCAAACACGTTCCCCAACTGCAATTTTATCTGATTGATGAATAACCTTTGACGCAGTTTCCATGTTTACTAGTTTTGGTTCGAAATTTTTAATTCTTTTTATTAATTTTCCTCCAATATAAGCACCTATAATTGGAATTTTGAGAAATCTAAGAGATTGAATAGCCAACTTACTATCCTTCACTATTCTGCCTGTGACATAGTCATCCACATCTGCCATAAATCCCACCTATCAGGCTAAAAGGCTTAATTTAAAAAAATGCTTAATTTATCGGGAAATACATGAATTAGCAAGTAACAGAATATTTTCTATAAAATCATATTTCATACATTATATCATAAATCAGGATATAACTCATTACAATTGTATTAAACATACATACTGTCAGAAGATATATCTCTTCTCTCTTCCCCTGGACCAAATTCCTTCTGTATTTTCCAAATACATTGTAACTTAGCCCTGAAGACCTTTTTTATTGATGAAATTAATCTGTCTTTAGTGAGACCATCTTCAAATATTTCCTTACTTATAATAAAGTTCTGCAGGACATTTTCAGGGTGTTGAAATTGGAAATCAACAGATTGCGTGTTGAGCATAAACCTCAAATCCCAGATAAAATCTTCCCTTTCTTTATCTGACAATTTTTTAATTTCTGATAAATGTTCTGGACTTACGTTAGTGGCACACCCAATAACAATTAAATCATTTTTTCCCTTGGGCTGGAAAACATCTATAATGTTGCCTTCAGGGAAATTGATTACAAAATGAAAATTTGCACTGCCATCTGCCACCTTCTGTCTGAAGAGACCCTCATCAGAAAGCCATTTTTGCACTCTATCTTCTATTTTGGTCATTTTTCACCTGTATAACCCAATTATTATTTCTATTTCTGAAAAATGTCTTTCTGTGTGAAACCCGTGGTAAATAGGGATAGAACATATAATATTTGTTAATTTAATTCAAATTCTCCAAAATTTCTAATATTAAAGTGAATTATCCATATATGAGCCCTATAGCTTTAAATAGTTCTTTATCCATCTTATATCTAAGCTACTCGCTTTCCACCAGGTCCGGGTTTTAGTGAATATACTTCCAGGATATCGATTAAAAGTGCTGCTTGTGGCTTTATTTTGTCTCCAAATCTAGCTTTAACCATTTCGCCGACTTCTTCAAAATATTCCCCATCTTTTATTATCATTCCGCTTCCACGTACCATGAATCCCTCGTAATGGACTGCTATACCCACTGCCACCTTTGAATAAGTCTCTATGTTTGACATTGTTTTAGTAGCGAAATTTATGGCTATAAGTAATTTATCGCTTTCTACAACCTTTGTAAAGCAGACTGGTGCAATATGTGGACTACCTTCAACATCCATATTTCCAACTGTTGCAATCCAGACTAATGGCTTATCCTTATCACAATTTTCGTTATTAAACATTTCTATTGCTTCTTCTGGTAGTTGGACCATTTTATCACCTAATTAATTTTTGGGTTTCATTATTATTAAATAAGATCTACATATCTCTCACGTTTTCTTATCTTCAATATTTTATTCTAATATTTTAAAATATTTTATTCTAATATTATTAATTTTCAATATTTATTCTCAAAAAGTTCTTTTAGATAATATTTTATCTATAAATCAAAGATTCTTAATCATCCATAAAAAATATAGAAAAAATATAAAAATGGACATCATCAAAGATTAATAAGACCTGAAATGTTTAAAAAAGTAAAAGTAATGTTGAATCGAGTATTTCATAAAGAGGATCTATAATGAATCTAGGAGAAATAATACGGGATTCTGTGAAATATGCATCATCTGACTGGATTAAAGTCATTCTGCTCGGTATGGTGATATTAATAGCTGATTCAGTTAATGAAATCCATCTAGCGGGTTTTGGGGCAGATATAATTAAAATTATATTAATCATTA
>VGTM01000179.1 GCA_016874685.1 Methanobacteriota archaeon | reverse complement strand
GCTAATAGAAAAAATAAAACTCCCACAAAGCTGATGGTAGAAGTGAAATTAAGTTTTTTGAGATAATAATAAAGCAATACACTAGTTGAAACTAATCCTGTAGATTTACAAGAGCAAAACCCGACACATGATCAAGAGGGAGCAAATAAACCAAAATAGGTGTTAGTATTCTGTACATGTAGGGTGCACAAATACTTTTGAAAGGATCATAGGACATTTGGAGATATATTGAGGAATCCAACTGGATGTTTACCAAATCCCCATACAAAATTAACTCCTAGGTATAAAATACATAACAGGATAAAGGTAACGAATAGAAATGCCAATGGAAATTCAAATTTTGAAAAAGATCTATTGAATTTGTTCCTAATTTTTTTCATCAGAAATAATCCCCCCAAAATATTATCATAAATCAATAATATATCCTTTCAGAGAATATCTCATATTTGATATATTTTCTCAATCCTGTTTACGTATTTGAAAATATGATGGTAAAATGTTAAAAAAAGAAAACCTAACAAAAATTACGGTTATTCTGTTCATATTTTTACTTGGATTTATTCTCAGAGCAGAATCAGCAAACCTTTATGGAATTCCAGATAAAGAAAAACAATTCTATAAAGATGAAAATGGCATTCCTTATGCTTATGATATGGACTCTTACTACAACTACAGATTAACAAAGAATTATCTTGACCATGGTTATTTAGGAGATGCTATAAAAGATGGTAGGGAGTGGGATTTTCACTCCTATTATCCGCCTGGAGTGCCTATGGATTATCCTCCCCTTATTGTCTATGTTACAGCCTTTTTCTATAAAGTTATAAATCTATTCTTAAAATTACCTCTTTTTACTGTCTGTTTTTGGTTACCTGCCTTTTTAGCACCATTATGTGGTATTCCTGCATATTTATTTGTAAGAAGGCTTGCAAATGACTATGGGGGGATAGTTGCAGGTATTTTAACAGTAATGTCACTTATATATGTTATAAGGACCGTACCAGGGTTCTTTGATACTGATATGTTCAATGTCCTGTTCCCTTTTTTAGTGGTGTGGTTTTTTGTTGAAGCATTTTATGCTGATGATACTAAAAAAAGTATGTATTATGCATTTTTATCTGGATTTTCCATGTTTATTTTTTCCTTGGCATGGAATGGGTGGCAATATTTATTATATGTAATATCATTCGTTAGTATTTTCTATATTATCTGGTGCAAATTAAAAGAAAGAAATGTTAGGAATAGTCTATATGTTTTTGGTATATTTTTGTTTACTAACATCATTTTAATCTGTGTTTTTACTGGTTTCTTAAACATCGTTAAGGTTTTTTTGGGTCTTTTTGAATTTGTAAAGTTAGCTGGGGGCCAAAACTTGTGGGCACCTTGGCCAAATACATACATTTCTATAGTTGAGCTACAATATCCCTCCTTAGTGGATGTTATAAATGGTTTAGGACCTTCTTTGTTAGTATTGGGCATCTTTGGCCTTTTTGTAATGTTTTTCATAATAAAAAAGAAAGATAAATCTAAAAAACCTTTAAATATTGATTGGTTTTTTTATTTATTAATTTTTGCATGGATTTTAGTTGGTTTCGGTGCTCTTACAAAAGGTGTTAGATTTTTGTTGATTCTTATTCCCCCATTGGCAATCAGTGCCGGAGTTACAGTTGGTATATTTGTTGATTATCTAAATTCTCTAAAAAAAGCGAATATAAAGAAGATTATTTCTATTTTAATTATATTTCTAATTACTGTACCATCAATGCTCATTGCATTTGGTACCCTCTATAATTTAACCCCTCATATGAACGACGACATGTGGAATACAGGGCAGTGGATTAATAATCATACAGCGGATAATACAGTTGTTGTTTCCAGCTGGGTATATGGACATTTTTTCACAGCAATTGTAGATCGTCCTGTCATTTATGATGGAAGATTAGCTTACATTGAAACTTTGCCTATAAGGCAATTTTTGGATGGATCAATGACATTTGAAGGTAAATCCCCTAATACTTCCAGAGAATATTGGATGAACAGAGCTTTAGCAACTAGTAACGAATCTCTGTCTTTAGGAATATTCAGAATGTTAACCAGTAGTGGGGATGGGGCTTATTTAACTTTAGATAAATATACTAAAAATACTTCTAAGAGTGTTGAAATTTTAAATAACATTTTGGGAGTGGAAAAAAATATTGCTAAGGATATGCTAATAAACAACTATCATTTGAACCAGAAACAATCAGATGAAATATTAAAATACACACATCCCGCTAATCCCAATCCTTTTGTACTGGTAACCTATGATGAAATGATATATAAAGGTTATTGGGTATTCTATTATGGAGATTGGAATTTCAATGAACTGAGAGGTGGAACTTACACTTACTCTTTTGGAAATAT
>VGTM01000178.1 GCA_016874685.1 Methanobacteriota archaeon | reverse complement strand
TATAATTGCTGCCGCAATAAATGCAAGTGAAAGATAAAAAACATCTGGAAAAAAAGGTAAAACCATGATTAACGAAAACAAGCCATGTTTTTTATAAGAGGACACCATATCACGCTTTGATCTTTTAGAGATTTAATAATGATAAAATAATGAAGATATTTCCAAAATTAGATATTATTAGATATTTATTATTAGATGTTATAGTTATTAGACATTATCGATTATATTAACTTAAAATATTTTAAATAAGCTATCATCTGAAGATACGATCTTTGAGGGCTACCCTCATCAATTTCGCCATTTTCTGATACAACCTCACATGTTACTGCCGGAATTCCAGCTAAATTGCATTCATCTTCCAGTGCCCCAGTATAAAGAGTTCCAGCATCATCATAACCTATTGATTCTGAAGATGTGGCTTTTGTTATGTATTCCGCTATCTCAAAACTTTTATAGGAGGGATTTTTGGAACAGAAAACACTTTCTCTTCCAGGGTTGCTTTTAGGCTTGGTTGAGTGAAAATCTGCCACTGCATCCATATTAAGCATTTTAATGGTTTTAACTATATTATTAGACACATATCCTCCCTTTGATGCTATTCTATTCATGTCAATACCTTTAAATCTCCTTGAATTTTCCATAGTAGCATGGGGTATGGCAAAGGGAATCATATAAAGAGTTCCTTTTATTTTATAACCCATTAACTCATCTATAAGCCAAAGCGATGCTATCTGGGGGGGTAATTCGTTTCCATGCAGACCAGCTATAATCATTATCTTTGGATTATCATCTCCAATTTTAAAAAGGGGAGTTCCGTGTCTTGCTAGCTTAATTAAATTTTGTATCATCTGGTTTTTGGGAATGTTTTCATTTAATAACTTGTTTTTTTCAATTTCGCCCCCAGTTTCATAGGATATTATGCTCATACTCCCTTTAAAAATGTCCTTCAAATTTCCAAACGCCATTATTTACCCCACAAATTTAAATTAAGACATGATACAACACTGTATATATTAGATCAGACTTTCATATAAAATTATTATCAGGATTATTATCAGGTGATGAAAAATGGAAAAAGTGGTTCTTGCATTCAGCGGAGGTCTGGACACCTCAGTATGCATAAAGTTACTTGAAGAAAAATACGATGCGGAAGTTATAACTGCCTGTGTAGATGTGGGACAGCCAATAGAAGAAATAGAAAGACCTGCCTTAGTTGCCAATAAAATTAAGGTTTCAAAACATTACACCATAGATGCAAAAGAGGAATTTGCCACAGAATTTATCTTTAGGGCACTAAGGGCTAATGCAGTTTATGAGGGATATCCTTTGAGCACTGCCCTCGCAAGGCCACTGATTGCAATGAAAATAGTGGAATTAGCTAAAAAGGAAGGTGCAACTGCAATTGCCCATGGATGCACTGGAAAAGGAAATGATCAATTCAGATTTGAAGCAATCATAAGATCAATGTCAGATCTAGATATTATAGCGCCTATAAGGGATTTAAATCTCACCAGAACAGAGGAAATGGAATATGCAAAGTCCTGCGGCATACCTCTTCCCTCTGATAAGCTTTACAGTATCGATGAGAATCTTTGGGGTAGATCCATAGAAGGAGACATTCTAGAAAACCCTACGGTAGAACCGCCTGAGGAAGCATTTAGCTGGACCAATTCAACATATGATGCGCCAGATGAAGCCCAAATACTAACCATACAATTTGAAAACGGAGTTCCAGTAGCCATAGACCGTGCCAAAATGTTTCCTGTTAAAATAATAGCTGAATGTAATAGGATTGCTGGTTTACATAGTATTGGAAGAATTGATATAATAGAAGACAGAATAATCGGCCTGAAATCAAGAGAAAATTACGAAGTTCCCGGAGCTATTTTACTTATAACAGCCCACAAAGCATTAGAACAGATAACATTAACCCGAAATGAGCTTAAATTCTGTGAATATATATCTGAAACCTATTCTGAGTTAATATACAATGGATTATGGCATGAACCTTTAAGAGAAGATTTAGATACCATTATAGATAACATGCAGAAGAGAGTGACTGGTAATGTCAGACTAAGACTCCATAAAGGGAATTTAAGAGTAGTGGGAAGAGAATCTCCTTTCAGTCTCTATAGCCAAAAAACAGTGTCATTTGAAGATAAAGAAATGGATCAACGTGAAATTGCAGGTATGGTAAAAAATTATGCCCTACAAGCTGCTCTATATAATAAAATCTGTAAAAAGGATTAAAAAAAGTATTTAACAACAATATTCCCTAATTAAAACTAAATTAAAGTGATAAAAAAAATCCAATTTAAAAAAAAATGTGGCTTTTGATGCTTGGGTAAGTGGTTATGTGGATATTATATGGATGCTGATAATTGGAATTTTGATCGTGGTATTAGGTATTGCCGGTATCA
>VGTM01000177.1 GCA_016874685.1 Methanobacteriota archaeon | reverse complement strand
TCCAGTAGATACATTTTTAAAGTTTTCGCGTGTTGGCACTAAATTAAATGCAAACATAATTCTATCTTGGTCTGATTGGTTATACTCTGTCTTATGTGGCAACCAAGATGGGAATAAAACAATCATTCCTTCTTCAGGTTTTATTTTGTGGTCTCTTGGATATGTAAAAGTTTTAAGAGGACTTATATTCACACAATAATTTTTATAGTTGTAATTGTTATCTAGAAATACAATGTCACCACAATTCTCTGGACATTTTAAGTAATAAACTCCAGATATAATACAGTTTGGATGAAAATGTTCCTCAACATTTTTTCCAGTATCATAGATGGTATACCAAAAGTCCATCCATTTTAAATCAAACTTATCTGTTCCTTCTTTCTCATGTAAACTTAACTTAATAGCAGAATGTAAGTATCTTTGTAAAGAAGTAAATTCTTCTCTTTCTAATAAACTTCCAGTATAAAAAGAAGTATATCCATCAGTATCCGAAGTGTAATTTGATTTGTGAACATCTACACTTACTTTTTTTATATTCTCAGTTTCTTTTCTGTGATTATAAACCAGAGGTAAATATTGAGTTTCAATATCTTTTTGGTGTTCGTGGTTTAACTTAATAATAATAAGAGGTGTTGAAAATAGTTCAATATCATATCTTTTCATTTTGAATAGTACTTATTCTCGGTGTGTGAAAGGTCTAAACCAACCCAAATAACAATTGCATATCTTTCTCCCGAAGTTATTGGTTTAACTCCATGATAAAACATCCAATGACTAGGAAATACAATGGCATCTCCAGATTCAAAAGTATATTCTTTATCGATACCAGCCGAAGGAAACTCTAACTCTCCTCCCTCATAGTCTTCATTCAAATAAATGACAACTGATAGAAGTCTAGAATAGTTTAAAGTTTCTGCATAATGGTCATGATGTATTTTAAAATAATCTTCAGGAGAATACTTTAAAATATGATATGTATAGTGTCTAAAATCATCCCCATACGCATAATACAAAGGTCTTACATCTTTTGTATATTGTTTGACAATAACATCAATTGTAGACTCAATAACACCTTCAATAGTCTTTGTAAATTTATTATTTGATAAAAAAGTATTTAAAAAAGATCCTTTTCTAAGTAAATCACTCAATGGTCCATCAAAATTAAGAATACTTGGATAATTTTTAATTTCATTAACAAGTGATTCGCAAAAATTTGGTTTTAGTAATTTCCTATAAACTTTTACATAATCTTCCATAGTCAAATTAAATTTACCATCAGCAATATCCTTTTCCATTTGCTGATAGTCTGAATTAAAGTTACTTCTGTATTTTTCATCATAAAATACAGAAAACATTTTTTGCTCTTTAAAAGACATCACTCAACCTTTTCGTACATGGACAAATCAATATTTGCTATTTTTTTATAAATGTTATTAGTATAGTAGTAGTCTAGATCTTTTCTAGAGTAGTTTTGTTTTAAGAAGTTCTCTTCAGATTCTACATCATAATCAGATTGGTCTTCATATAAAATATCAATAGTCATTATAACAAAATCTTCTTCTTTTGACGAGTTCCATCCATGATGCAACTCATACGTTAAGTCAAAAATATAACACTTACCTTCTTCTATCTTTTGAGCACCATTCATTCCCTTCAGATATGCATCTGATGCTTTAATGGGAACTAATATTCTCCATAGATTTTTTCCATAATATGGTGGATCCACGTGTTCCTTAACCATTGTTTCTGGCGGAAAACGGTTGACTCCTATACACATAATATTTTCATCATTTACTAGATCTTTCAACCCATCAGTTACAAAATCATTTAAACAAATGCCAGTATCTTGTGATTTGATTACACGAAAATACCAACATCCCTTTTCAACATATCCATAAGTCCATGGCATTTTATATTCTTGAAGACTTGTATAATCTTGTTGAATAATATCTTGAGCAACAGCACCAACCTTTTCAAGGTAATTCTTTACATATTCAGATTCTCGGTTTAACATAATTAGTCAGGTTTGTTTAAGAATTTATCTGGATTTTCTATGACTTTTTTCTTAATTGCAGCAGCTGCTGCATCCGGATTTGATTGATACATTTCCAGAGTCAAAGGATCCATAATATCTATACCTCTTTCTTGAATAGATCTTTGAATAACCTTATCCATCGGTTCATCCTGAGTATATTGGTCGTATCTTTGTTGAACAAATGGTAACTGTTTAGTATCTTCGATAATATCAGAAACTTTTTTAAATACAAACAACATGCATTCATAATACTTATTTGGTTCGTATCTTTGAGGAACTTTTTGGGAAATATGTTGAATATATGCTGGATGTGATGATACAAACTCATCTGTCGTTAAAAATGTAGTATTATAGACCATTACATCTACGTCTGGAACTTCTATTTTTTCAACTTCAAATCCATTTTCAGTAA
>VGTM01000176.1 GCA_016874685.1 Methanobacteriota archaeon | reverse complement strand
ATATGCATGAATTTCTTGGGCTAGTATATTGTCTATTAATTATTTCTGCAGAAGCATTTGAGTTTGTAGATGAAAGTTTAAAAAATGATACCGAAGTAATTAAAGCTGTAAAAAAGTAAAATCTATTTTTTCATTTGCCATAATATCATTAATTTTTTTATTTAAATGATGTTTCTTTTCTGTTTTCGGTTGGAAGCCATTCAATACATTTTTTGTACCATTTTTTTATTTCAGGGTTATTATCAATTTGTTTCTTTATCCATTTAGAAGTTAAATATTTTTTTTCATAATATTCTTTAAGGTCTTTATGTGGCTCATCATCTGCAGTTATTAAAAAAAAATTATTAGATTCAGCTAATGATTTTTTTAAATTTTTTACTTTATTATCATCATATAATTGTGATTTTACTTGAATCTTAATATTTTTTTCCTCTATTTTTTTAATAAGTAGATTATCTGGAATATTTCCCTCAAATTCGGCAATAATATCGATGTCTTTAAGAGTACCTCCGCGCCAAGCTGGTATAAACGCCCCATTCTTTTCAAAAATTTTTACAACCAAAAATTCTAACTGCACACTAGATAATGTTTTTAATGGATCAATTTTAAAGTCATTTAATTCATCAATTACAAATTTTATAGCAGCAATATTACCTCCATATTTTTTTTCATCAATCATTCTAAAAGTATTTCTAGAAAATGCTTGGTTTTCTTTCATTGATGCTAAAATGTAGGGAACATCTTCCTTTTTATACTCTCTTATAATCTCTACGTCATAATATTTTGGAACTATTTTTGTAATCTGGTCATCCTTTTTTTTTATTGTTTCATCCGTTGATTCATACTTGATTTGACCTATAATTTTATAAATCCAAATTTTTTGGTCGATAGTGATAAGTCTAGCTTCTGGATCTTCTTTATATAATTGTATGAAATTATAAGCTTCGTTAAGTTGTTTTTTGTCTAAACCTTCTAGTTTCTGATTATTTTTATAAGCGTTTATATATTCTTCAGGTTTATATGGACCAAAGAAGATTGGAGCCCTCTTCCTTTCAAGGTTTTTAGTTGCATCATATAAATCCGGTTTAGAAGATTTTTTTGTTATATTATTTAATTTAATATTTAAATTGTAATATTTATTTTGTTTAGTCATTTTTTTACAGCTTTAATTACATCAGGATCACTTTTTAAACTTTCATCTACAAACTCAAATGCTTCAACATCTTGTTTTACTGCCTCAAGAACAATGGATTTATCTTTTTTTAAACTTTTATCCGCAAATTGTAATGCAGATCCATCTGATTTAACCGCTTCAAGCACAATAAATTTATCTTTTCTAAAGCTTTTATCTGCATAATTTATTACCGATCCATATTGTTGAACCGCTGCAAGGACAACGGATTTATCTTTTTTTAAACTTTTATCTGCATACTGTAATGCAACTCCATTTTGTTTAACCGCTGCAAGGACAATGGACTTATCTTTTTTTAAACTTTTATCTGCAATTAGTAATGCAAGTCCATTAGATTTAACCGCTGCAAGGACAATGGATTTATCTTTTTTTAAACTTTTATCTACATACTCTAATGCTGTTCCCCGTTGTTTAATCGCTGCGAGAACAATGGATTTATCTTTTTTTAAACTTTTATCTGCATACTGTAATTCCCACCCATCTTCTTGAACTGCAGCGAGAACACTCTTTTTATTTTTCCAATCGGTTTTCTGTTTGGCCTTGGTTTTCTTCTTTTTGGGTGGTGATTTTTCCGGTAGTTCAATGTCATCCCCCAACCAGCCATCTTCTGTGTCATCAGCTGTGTCCTCATCCGTGTCTGGCTGTGGTGCTTCTGCTTCTGCCCTTGCGATCTCTTTTTTCAGCTTCTTGCTCATACTCTTCTCATCCATGTAGCCTTCCATCACCCTGCACTCTTGGCTGCTGCCAGTGCTGTCCTCTTCCAGATGTATGGGCTCTCCATCCGCGTAGCTGATGGCATGGCAGATGTCCGATCCCTCGATTTGCCTATAGTGTAACTTCAATTTTTTGAGATCAGGTTCGCCATCTACTTCTATCATTTTTTCTGTAGTCCATCCACCCTTGTTGGAGGTGTATGCATACAAATAATATTGGTTTACAAGACTTGGATGATCCACGTCCACGCAATCTTCGGACTCCACACACTCAATGCCCAACTTGTGAATGTTTTCATACTTGAGTTCTATGTGTTCGCGGTACACGTTTTGTCCTTTGGCATCCTTAATAGCTGCACCGTGCTGATTAAATTCCTCTATGTGTAGGAAGTTGGCTGACTCAATGTTAGCGCCATTAATGTGTGCTACGTTGTCGTTCTCAAACCAATCTCTCTCAAAACGTGCCTCTTGGGGTAAGTTGTGTTCTTTTTCGTATTCTTGTTTGTCAAACCCCATGAGATAGTCTGTAAGTTCGGACTCTCTGGCCTTCCAGTAGTGATACTG
>VGTM01000175.1 GCA_016874685.1 Methanobacteriota archaeon | reverse complement strand
TCATTCTGAGCAAGCACTTGCGTATGGAACAAATTTAGTTGGAGGAATTACACCTAAAAAAGGTGGACAAACTCATTTGGGCCTTCCAGTTTTTAACACGGTTGTAGAAGCAGTCGATAAAGTAAAACCTGACGCAACTATGATTTATGTTCCAGCTCCCTATGCAGCAGCAGCTATTATTGAAGCATTAGATAGTAAAATTCCATTAATTGTTTGCATTACAGAGGGCATTCCAGTTTTAGATATGGTGAAGGTAAAAGAAAAATTAATTAAATCAAAAAGCAGATTAATAGGACCAAACTGTCCAGGAATTATTACCCCTGATGAATGTAAGATTGGAATTATGCCTGGACACATTCATAAAAAAGGATCAGTAGGAATTGTATCAAGATCAGGAACATTAACCTATGAAGCTGTAGCCCAAACCACAGCATTGGGATTGGGACAGTCTACTTGCATTGGAATTGGTGGAGATCCAATCAACGGAACCAATTTTGTCGATTGTTTAGATTTATTTTTAAAAGATGAAGAAACTAAATCAATCATCATGATAGGAGAAATAGGTGGTAGCGCTGAAGAAGAAGGAGCTGAATTTATTAAATCTTCAAAAATTAATAAACCAATTGTTGGATTTATTGCAGGAGTAACTGCACCTCCAGGAAGAAGGATGGGACATGCGGGTGCAATTATTTCTGGCGGCAAGGGTCTTGCCAAAGATAAGATAGAAACAATGAAATCTTGCGGTATAACAGTTGCAAATTCACCAGCCGATATTGGTAAAACTTTATTTGACAAACTTAAGACTTAATATTTTATTACGATTATAAAATTATATGTCGTCACAAGAAAATAATATTATTTTTCAAAAAACATCTTTTCTATCAGGAACTAACTCTTCTTATATTGATAAGCTTTATGCTAAATATGTAGAGAATCCTTCCAGTATTCCAGATAGCTGGAGACAATTTTTTGATGGCTTGGGAGATCAAAAAAATAACATTATAGAAAATCAAGGACCTAGTTGGGCGCCTTCGAATATTAAACATATCTCTAATGGAGACTTAGATATTTATGAAAAATATCTTCCTAAAAATTTAAATGGAAATTCCATAAAAGAAAAGATAATAGAAAAAAATAAGACCTTATCAAATGATGAAAGATTAGATGTAGAAAGATCTACTATTGATTCTATACGAGCCATCATGATGATTAGGGCATATAGAATTAGAGGACATTTAATTGCTGATTTAGACCCATTACAATTACAGGAAAAGAATTATCATCCTGAACTAAATCCAGAAACTTACGGTTTTAAAAAAGAGGACAGAAATAGAAAAATATTTTTAGATAAATTTCTTGGACTTGAATATGCAACCGTTAATGAAATTCTAGAAATCTTATTAAAAACTTATTGTGCAAAGATTGGTATAGAATTTATGCATATGTCGGATCCAGAAGAAAAAAAATGGATCCAAGAAAGAATTGAAGGTAAAGGTAAAGAAGCAAATTTTACTTTTGAAGGTAAAAAAGCAATTTTTAGAAAATTAGTAGAGGCAGAAGGATTTGAAAATTATTGTCACACTAAATTTGTAGGAACAAAAAGATTTGGTTTAGATGGTTGTGAGTCTTTAATTCCAGCACTTGAACAAATAATCAAAGTTGGAGGAAATTTAGGAGTAAAAGAGGTTAAGATTGGAATGCCCCACAGAGGCAGATTAAATATTCTTGCAAACGTGATTCAAAAACCTTTTAAGAAAATATTCAAAGAATTTTCTGGAGACCCAGGCCCTGAAGCAGCGGGTGTTTCTGGAGATGTTAAGTATCATTTAGGAGCATCAGCAGATAGAGATTTTAATGGCAACAATGTTCATGTGAGTTTAACTTCAAATCCATCTCATTTAGAAGCTGTAAATCCTGTAGTATTAGGGCAAACTAGAGCTAAACAATTTTTTCATAATGATCCAGAAAGAATAAAAGTAATCCCAATTCTTTTACATGGTGATGCCGCATTTGCAGGGCAAGGAATTGTTGCAGAATGTTTTGCTATGTCGGGTTTAAAAGGACATAATACAGGCGGAACAATTCATATTATTGTAAATAATCAGATTGGTTTTACAACTAGCCCTTCTTTTGCAAGATCTTCTCCTTATCCTTCAGAAGTTGCTAAAATGGTTCAGGCTCCAATATTTCATGTAAATGGTGATGATCCGGAATCTGTTGTTTATTGTGCGAGAATTGCAACAGAATATAGACAAAAATTTAAGCGAGATGTCGTTATAGATTTTATTTGTTACCGAAGATTTGGTCATAATGAGGGAGACGAACCTTCATTTACTCAGCCCATCATGTATAAAAAGATTAGAAATCATGCTTCAACACTAACAATTTATGGAAATCAACTTGTTCAGGAAGGTGTTTTAAGAAATGAGGAGTTTCAAAAAGAAAAAGATAATTTTAAAAAATTTTTAGACTCAGAATTTGAGACATCAAAGAATTATATTCCAAAT
>VGTM01000174.1 GCA_016874685.1 Methanobacteriota archaeon | reverse complement strand
GGTGATATAGTAATAGCGTTTCATCCAGACTATGATCTTATAGTGAAAAGAGTAGCCATAATAGAAGGTGATAGAGTTTTCCTGAAAAGTGATAATAGAGAAGTAAAAATTGTGGTAACCCCAGAAGGAGTATATAAAGAGCAGGGGTTAGATACATGGATCCCTAAAAAAGATATAAAAGGTGTTGTAAAGGTCTATTAAATCACGTGTTTTAGATGTATTATAAAAACATAGAAATTGAAATCATAATGGGTGATATAAGAGATTTAGATGCAGAAGCTCTTGTCAATCCAGCAAACTCATACGGGTTCATGGGTGGAGGTGTTGCTTTATCCATAAAGAGAAATGGAGGAGCGAATATAGAGACGGAAGCAATTTCAAAAGCCCCTATTCCTATCGGGGATGCCATAATTACCAGTGCTGGAAATTTAAAAGCGAAATATATTGTTCATGCCCCTACCATGGAAGAACCTGCACAACCCACGAATTTGGAATCCATAGCGAAAGCCACATCTGCTGCTTTGAAAAAAGCATCAGATCTAGACATTTCTTCCATTGCTTTTCCAGGGATGGGTACAGGTGTAGGCAAAGTCCCAAGGAATGATGCTGCGTTGATAATGTTAAAGGCCATAAAAAAGTTCATTAATTCTGAAAAAGGTTCAAGGCTCAAGAAAATCTTTTTAGTTGCTCATAGTCACCAAATGCAGGGTGCTTTTCTGGAAGCCATAGAAAAATTATCATAAAAACATAATCGTTCATTTTTATTTTTTTAAAATAAAATCTAAATAAAATAAAAAAAAAGAATGAAAATATAAATGATTCATAACAAAATAAATAAAAAGTTGTAATTTAACTAAACTCCGATAGTCTCTTAACTCTTTTTACCATGTTGGGATGAGTTGAAAGCAACTCCATGATTTTACTGGCTAAACCTATCCGTGTTTCAGTGTATTTAAGCTGTGAAAGTTCACTTTCACTTATAACTCCATCCATATTTTGATCTAATTGTCTTAGATCAGCTACTTCATTTCGAGCATCAGAAACATCATTTACAAAGAATGCTTTTAACCCTTCCACTTCTTTTAGTTCGTCTTTATTTGCAGAAGCAGATCCATAGACCAGTTTATAGAGAGCACTTGCCAGTTTATGCGGTGGATTTCCCAGTTCAATACTTCCCTGGTCTGCATAGTATTCTCTGACCCGTGATACAAACAAAACTATTAGTTGTCCGATAAAATAAGCAGCCAGAGCTGCAATTCCAATTAAAGCAGCTCCACCTTCTCTGTCATCTCCTCCAGAAAAAAGGGTGCTCCAAAATATATAATAGCAGATAAGTGGAACTACGCTTAATAAAGTAATAACTGCCATGTCCATGTGCCTTATATGTGAAATTTCATGGCCTAATACGGCCTTCAATTCTTCTTCGTCTAATAAATTCAGAATTCCTCTGGTTACACAGACTCTACCATCACTTTTAGTTTTTCCAAAGGCAAATGCATTGGGAATACCAATTTCTGATATACCTATTTTTGGTTTGGGTATATTTGCTTTCATTGCTAGATCCTCCACCATTTCATGAAGTCTTGGAGCTTCAACCTCTGAAACGTAGTGAACTCTCATGGTTAACTCAACTATCTTAGGACCAAACCAGTACTGTGCAAGTACAATGATGAATGCAAAAAATGCAAATACTAATGGTCCCCTAAACCCAAGATAATAGGCAATAAGTGTTACAATTACGTAGAGCAGTCCAAAAAGCAGTACCATTGCTAGCCAAAGCCTGAGCTGTAATTTCCATGTCCCTGACATTTTCATTTCAATAATCACCTCGTGAACTTGTTATAGTGCAAGTACTATAAATAGTTTTATAAATGTATATTATCAAGTATTTTTTTGTAAAAAGGATTTGTAGGAATTAAAAAGACTTTAAAAATTATATTAAAGTATAGTACAACTAAATAAAATATAGTAGATAATAAAAATATTTAAATAATAAAAATAAATATTTAGGAACAAACTAAATTAAGTGGTCTTCTTTTATTTATAAGGATACTTCTAATGGGAGGAACAACATAAGGAGTTTTAGAATGGATGAAACAATTAAGTTTTTAGCCTATTTTATTTTAGGTGGGCTTATTTTAAGTGTAGTCACATATTTTGGAGGCAAAAAAGAAGGTTTAGTCGCTGCATTTTTTGCAATGTTTCCGGTAGTAACAACACTCTCACTTTTTACAATATATTCTGAGGCTGGTGCAAATGCCACTGTATCCTATATTCAGGGCCTGCTTCTGCTCACACCAGTCTGGATTCTGTATCTCCTCTGTGTATTTTTTCTAATTCCTAAATATGGTTTCTGGATTGCTTTAGTTTCAGGGATAGCAGTTTATATTGTGGCGGCTTTGGTTTTTGTTTTAGGTTCTTAAGGTTTAATTGTATAGAATTATGTAATTTCAATTTTTAATCAAATAAAAAAAATTTCGATAAAAAAAAGAACACTATTTTTTTAAATAATTAATCGGGA
>VGTM01000173.1 GCA_016874685.1 Methanobacteriota archaeon | reverse complement strand
TTTTAGTTAATATTGCAGCAAGATTGTTCAATAATTAAACCTCTTCACAATAATTATATTCACTTTCAGGCTTAGATTATGAATGATCTCAATCATAAAAAACTATCCCGAAAACCAAGATTATTCAAAACATTCACAGGATTTAACCAAGAAGAGTTCGACAGAGTATATGAAAAGGTAAAGGAAGGGCACGACGAATACGAAAGGAAGAGATTAGATAGAAAAGATAGGAAAAGAGCCATCGGAGCTGGGAGAAAATTTGAATTGGACTTGAGGGAAAGGTTCCTACTGCTACTTATTTATTATTGCACCTACATCACTTATACGCTGGTGGGGTTTCTCTTTGATGTGGATGGGAGCACAGTCTGGAGAAACATCAATCATTTGGAACGTCTTGTGAAAGAATACACCCCCTTGAAGAGAAGATGGTGGATAAAATGGGAAAATTGCGAATCTCTGATTTGCAATCCCTGTGCATTTATCCCCATAGAGTAACTAGAAATTGAGAATCCTCAAAGAAAGGTAATGTTAACTTTTAATTATGCAAGAGATTTAGTGGAGATGTGTGTATAATCCCTAACTTGTTATTTAGTGCATTAAAATAGTGTAACTTTATAAACCAATTATGTTCTTTATTGATCTATAAAATTCAATAATTACAAACCTTTTTGAAATTCAGAATCGCTCATGCCCTTGAGTTAGTGCAAAACTTGTCAATTATACATTTGATGTAAAGTACCATTAATTTAATTAAGGATTCCAGTAAAAAACATGTTATAATTGACGGAATTTTAAATTTAGTAATCAAATAAATTTTTGCACTTCCTGCGGGACAAGAGCGTTCGGAATTAAATTGAACTTATTTAAGTAAATTTTCTTAGATCTGCCCTTTACTTTATATAATTGAAGTTTATTTTGTTAAAATAATTAGTATAAGTGTCATAAATAAAGATAATAAACCACTTGAGTTTTTGCTTATCATATTCACATTTAGTATGTTCGGGGATTAACATGAAAAAAGATTCTTTCAGCAGAGAAGTTATAAATGCAAAACCCTTCTTAAAATGGGCTGGTGGGAAGACCCAACTTCTCAGTGAATATAATAAGAGACTGCCCAGTCACATTATTCAAAACAGGACAATAAAAAGGTATGTTGAACCTTTTGTTGGTGGAGGAGCAATGTTCTTTTTTTTGAATAGAAATTATAATATCAAAGAATCATTTCTATTTGATATTAATAAAGAACTGATAATTACTTTTAAGGTTTGTCAAAACGATCATAGAGAATTAATAGATAAATTAAGTGAAATTGAGAAAACATATCTCAAAGAACCAGAAGAAAACCGTAAAAAATTCTATTATAAGGTAAGAGACCTTTACAACAGTCAGATGAATGCTTTTAATTATAGAGATTATAACTCTGAATGGATTGAAAGAGCTAGTTATTTGATTTTTTTAAATAAAACATGTTTTAATGGGCTTTTCCGCCAGAACAAAAAAGGAGAGTTTAATGTTCCATTTGGAAAATATGAAAGACCTAAAATATGTGATAAAAACAATATAAGCCAGGTAAATAAAGTTTTAAGAGCTGTAGAAATATTTAACGCTGATTTTACTAAATCGAGGAAATACGTAAAAAGGGGAACTTTTGTTTACTTGGATCCTCCCTATCGTCCTTTAAGTGATACTTCTAGTTTTACAAGCTATTCAAAGGAAGGATTCAATGATGAAGATCAGAAGAAACTTGCTATTTTCTTTGAAAAAATGGACAAAAAAGGAGCATATCTCATGCTAAGCAATTCGGATCCAAAAAACGAGTATCCGGAAGATGAATTCTTTGATAAGCTGTATGGAAAATATAAAATCGAGAGAATCCCTGCCAGGAGGTATATAAATAGGGATGCTGCTGGAAGGGGAGATATCAATGAATTAGTTATCAGGAATTATATGTAATAACCAATTGTCTGGAGATATTGATAATAATGGGACTTATAATCTTTAATGATTAACCTATTTTTAATAATTAAACATCGAAATATGGAGAATCTTCCTAATAGGAAGTTTTTTTCTTCATTCTCCTGGTTTTTAGATAGTTTTCCATGTTTTTCAAAGTTTATCCAATAAATCACCCTTACTTCCAATATTTACTTTTATTTCACCGGTCTTTTCTATATAATCACATTTTTCAATGTTTTCTAAGGGGATTAGCACTTTTCTGATTCCACCTTCCTGGCTGCCATATTTAATCTCAATAATGGCTTTCTGGTAATTGATGTCTATACTTTTCACTCCAAATTCGCCCTTTTTGTAATTATGGATGTTTTCGTTCATCATGCTAACTTCTATTTTCTCTATCATGTTATCACCATATCATTAAACTGTAAATATATTTTATGTCAATCATGAAGAATAAATCCTCGTTTTTAAATTCAAAAGCAATGAATTATTATAGCGAAATGATGAATGATTAAAATCAATTAATTGAAGAGAATTTCTATTTACCTCATTTTTGAGTTGATTTTTTTAAGTTTTTGAAACAGGTCTTGTCTGAGTTTTATTTTTGATGTTTTTTTCTTTTTTTAAGCATGATTTCATGTTATTTGCATGTTTTT
>VGTM01000172.1 GCA_016874685.1 Methanobacteriota archaeon | reverse complement strand
TAGATAGATAGAACGGATTATGTCATACCTAAAATTAATTCTAAAAAATCCTTTTAGAAACAAAACAAGAACTTCCCTTGCAATCATAGGTATTGCAATTGGAATAGCAACCATCGTTGCATTGGGTATGGTCACTGGTGGTCTTAAAGCAGCCTCAGAAAGTACCCTAAAATCAGGAGGAGCTGAGATTACAGTATCTCAGACAGGTTCCGGTAATTTCCAATCGGGTAGTATTGATGAGAAACTCGTAACTGACATTAAAAATTTAACTGGAGTTAAAGACACTGCAGGAATTTTAAGAACAAGTGCCAATTTAGGAGGCAGCTCAAGTTCTGTGTCTGGCCCAAATCCTGGCCAAGGTATGTTTGGTGGTTTTTCAGTTACAGGTATTGATAGCAACAAGTTAAATCTTGTGGGTATAGATAGCGTCAACGGAACAGTTTTCTCAAACGGAAGTGCAAATGAGATTGTATTAGGTAAAACAGCAGCAAAAAACCTTAACAAAACAGTTGGGGATACTATCAATCTTTATGGCCGTGAATTCAAAATTGCGGGAATATTTGAAACTGGAAGCTTTATGCAGGATGGGGGAGCTTTCGTGTCACTCAATACTCTTCAAAATCTGACTAACAACACCAACAAAGTCAGCAGTATATTAGTAAAAATAAATGAAAACGCCAACGTCAAGGATGTGAGCCAGAGAATTGAAAATGCTTATCCTAACCAACTCTCTACAACAACAGCCGCTGATCAGGCAAAAAGAATGAATAGTGCACTGGGCTCAATTGACTCAGCTTCATGGGCGATTTCAATTCTTGCCATAGTTATTGGTGGAGTTGGAGTTATAAATACTATGATAATGACCGTATTTGAAAGAACAAGAGAAATTGGAGTCCTAAAAGCTGTAGGATGGAGAAATAGCAGAATATTGGGAATGATTCTTGGTGAATCCATTGTACTTACGTTAATTGCTGCTGTAGTTGGTATCGTGGTAGGTATAGTTGGTGTTGAAGTATTGTTATCATTTACTCCAACATTCGGAGAACTTATAAAACCAGTATTAACACTTGATACACTCCTAAGAGCATTTGGAGTAGCTTTCCTTGTGGGTGTCATTGGAGGACTTTACCCGGCATACAGAGCTTCCAGATTAGCACCAACGGAGGCGTTAAGATATGAATGATAACAAAAATATCATAGAAATAAAGGGTCTCAAAAAAAGCTATGATAACGGGAAAATAATGGCCTTAAATGGAATTGATCTAGAAATTAAAAAAGGAGAGTTCATATCCATAATAGGACCATCTGGTTCTGGAAAATCAACTCTTCTTAACATGATCGGAGCACTGGATAAGGCAGATGAAGGTTTTATCAACGTGGCAGGCATTGATTTAATGCAAAATAAGGATCTAAGCAAATTTAGATCCAAGGAAATTGGATTCGTGTTCCAATTACATAATCTGATACCCAATCTCACAGTAATTGAGAATGTACAAATTCCAATGTTTGAAACCAAGTCTTCAGGAAAAGAGATGCAGAATAGGGCCATGGAACTTTTAGAAGCGGTAGAATTGGTTGATAAAATTAACCAAACACCTACCAAGCTTTCTGGAGGAGAAAGGCAGAGGGTGGCTATTGCAAGAGCCTTGGTTAACCATCCTTCCATAATTTTAGCTGATGAACCTACTGGTGCTTTGGATTCCAAAACTGGTGACATGATTTTAAATTTAATTAAAGATATTCACAAAAAAGAGAATGTAACATTGGTAATGGTAACTCATGAACCCTATGTGGCTAAAATGGCAGATCGGATTATAAACGTGCTCGATGGTAAAATTGGTGGCGATAATCTAACAAAAATAATAAAATAACATTCTTTAGTAATCAGGGCGGGTGGGCCACCTCCATACTTCCTTTTTTCATGGTTGAGGATAAATCTTTAAAATCCAATTAAAGATTTGGGGAAACTTTTAATTGCAAAATTATTATTAATTAGATTTTCTGAAGTGAACGGAGTAAGAATATGATGATAGGAGAATTTGGATCGACTGTTTTAGTATTAATTATTGTGGCTGTTGGTGTGGGGGTTGCGAACGTTTGCTTGTTATTAGGATTACTTAATGCTTACTGGAAAACTTATAAAGAAGTTAAATCTGGATTCACAATAGGTCTCCTATATTTTTCATCGATTCTGCTCATTCAAAATATTTTAGCAACTATATTTATTGCTCTACCGTTAGTAATACCCATAGATTTCCATGGTTCTGAAATACATGGACCTAGATTGCCTTTATTTTTGATCAATATAGTCCAGTTAATTGCACTATCTATACTCTTTAAAATCACGAGAAAATGATGGAATCTGTATAGGATTGTTATAATTTGTGAATAAATTTCGCATAGCTATCTATTAGGGCCATTTGTATATAAATAATGTAATGTGACTGTTTCAACTTCATATATCCCTTTTTTCGGGTTGAAACTCCTTTATACTGAAAAGGATGGAAGAAACAATATGGATTTAATAACACATTTTCTAGTTCCATACATCATTTTGACTATTCTAAAAAGTAAAAATAAACTTGCTGGAGCATTTGGAGGTATTTCACTCGATTTCGATGTTCTGATCGCATGGATCGGGATACTATCTCCTGAACTTTTCATTTTCAGCCAC
>VGTM01000171.1 GCA_016874685.1 Methanobacteriota archaeon | reverse complement strand
TCCAAATCTAAATGCAAGATTAACAACTGCAGATCAGGCAATACAGACCGCACATACAAATATTTCCAACGTTCAATTGCAGGCAGCACAGGCAAGGGAAAAAAGTAAACCACAACCACAACCGGAAGAACCAAAACCACAACAGCAACCACAAAGAACCAAACCAGTAGACACTAAACCACAACAACCACAACCGGAAGAACCAAAACCTCAACAGATTCAAAGAACTCAACCTGCTCCTCAACAATCACAACAAGAACCATCTAGACCAGAACCTCAACAGCAACAAAAACCTCAAACACAACCACAGCAGCAGTTGTCTAAAAAGAGAAAAGAGCAAAAACCAAACGATAATCAACAACAGGAGTGATTTATGACCACTAGTGCTAATACTAAAAGTGTTAAGGACTATTTTTTAAACAATAAAACAATAGGATCAATTAGGGTTAGTTCTGTTGATGATGGTAGTGATGAAGTGCGTTTGATATTTGATATGAAATTAACCTCAAGTCAAAAAGAATATATTAAAGATAATGTTAATAAAATTCTAAACAATAATTTTTATGGTAAATTTGAAGTTATGAATGTGAGAACCATTGAAAATGAGGTTCTCAATAAAAATACTGGTAAGTTTGAAGATGAGATATTTAATGCTCTAAAAATTAAAGTTGAGGGACTTGGAAGTGAATCTACTGCCCCAACTGCAATTCAAGAAGCTGGAAGTGCTTTTATTATGACGCAAGTATTAAAGAAAAATAAAAAGTTTTTAAGTAAAGAAGATATTTTAAACGATGATGAAACAAATAAAGGACTAGAAAAAATTTTTAAAAATTATAAAGGTTCTATTAGAGAATGGGTGTATAGTTATTTTGAACATCAGAAAGCATTTTTTAAAAAATTCCAACCTTCACAATGGGATGTTTTTGAACATGGTGGGCAAGATCTAATGTCCTTTATAAAAGATCAATGTGCAAAAGTAAGAACTTCCTCTGGACAACCTGTTGGTAGATATGAAACTTGGAACCCTTCAGACATTTGGGTTGTTAAAAATAAAAATGAAGTAAAGAAAAAAATAAATGAAGCAATTAAACCGCAAACAAATCCACCAAGTGCAAGATTGGAAGAGTTGAATAATGTATTATTGAACCTCGTGGAGGATAATAAATTGATAGGGTTATCTTTAAAAAAAATAGATGAAAAACAAGTAGCAAAATTTAAGTATGTAAATATATCACCAAAAGACATTGAATTTGCTAAAATCGAAAAAATAAAAATGTCGGATATATCGTTTTATATTCAGACTGATCAAGTCAAAAATGATAAGGGTATGATGCTGCAGGGGGCGTATGTTTTATTTGATGATTATAGAATTAACATTATAAGAACTCCTAGTTCTAATTTTAGTAATCTTAAATATGAATCTAGCATTACAGGTAGTGGTGGACGAGGAGGCGCAGCTCCTGTAGAATTGGTGCAAATGATGATGAAAAAACGTGGAATTAATTTTATTAACGATAACGGTAAATATCCAAAAACATTAAGTGAATTTGAGAAAGATGGAAGAGACTATAAAAAAATGTTTAATATGCTTAAGACGAAGGTAAAAATATCTGGGTATAATAAATATGAAGATTTTGAGGAAAGAATAATAGAAATGTACAAATCTAATGATAAAAAATCAATGAGTGTTGCTCAATCAAAATTAATGCAATTAGATTTTTTTTATTCAACTTTATCTACTTCTAATGGTAAACAAGCAGAATTTTGGACTGACTTACTATATCTTTCTCTAAAGGTTGGAAAGAGATTTGCTCCTCATGGTAAACTGGCATAATTATGAATTCCCAAATATTGGAATTGATTCAGTCATTTGAGACAGATTCAAAAACATCAAAAACAAAATACAATGATTTTCTTGCTCATGTTTATTATGTGTTTGATAAAAGAATTTCATTATGTAAGACAAATGTAGTGATGAATAAATATAAAAAGATGAGAGCAAGTATTTTGCGATACATAGTCGCAAATAAAAGAGCAATAATGACTGAAATCTGTAAACATAACTAATGAAGAATTTTCTCCAATTTTTATCCGAAGCATCTGGATCGCTTGCTGTCCAACAAGCTAAGCGTATGGGACTTGTTGGAGATGGTCATGGAGGATGGTACGATAAAAGGACTGGGGAATTTGTAGCAAAGACTGAAAAGGGGCAGTTAAAATTTTATAATAAAAGACAAAAAATTGGTGAACAAGATCCGCAGCAGGCGGAAAAAGAAAAAAGATTATCTCAATCAACAACAGAGACAGGAACAGAACTAGCACCTCAACAAGAACCACAGGTACAGAAACCTGTAGAAATGGTTCCACCAGAAGTGGAAAAAACAAAGGGAACTCTGACGATTGCTTTTGGTCGTTTTAATCCACCAACAACTGGTCACGAAAAACTTCTGGATATGGTAGCAAAGTCTTCAGATGATGGAGACTATGTTATTGTCCCCTCCCGCAGTCAGGACAAGAAAAAAAATCCGTTGGATCCTGATACTAAAGTATCTATGATGAGGCAAATGTTCCCGACTCATAGCGAAAAAATAGTTAATGATTCGGCAAATCGCACTATCTTTGATGTGCTTAAAAAAGCACATATGGATGGATACACTAATGTGCGTATAATTGGTGGTGGCGATAGAGTTAAAGAATTTG
>VGTM01000170.1 GCA_016874685.1 Methanobacteriota archaeon | reverse complement strand
CCGAGTATGGCCAAGCATTGTTTAATGTAAATTTCATTGCTTTTGCTCCAATTTCAGAATTTTTATTTCTCTCCGTTTTTTCTATAATTATTCTACATTGATATTCTTCTGGATACCGTAATTTTCTTGCTCTCTCTCCATTTGCAAGACCCACGGGAGTGGATGCAGAATATATAAATTCATTCCAATCTAATAACATTTTAAACGCTTGCATCTCAGCATCACACATGAATGAAAGTTGCATGTCATTATAAATTGGAGAGGTTGGATAGTAAACTGGTCCTTGCCCCAAGTGGCGACCAGCAATACTTCCTGTTCCAAGTGATAGTCCTGGCAAAGAGACTTCATCACACATTATCATGATTCTTTCTCCCACTTTGGATGGGGAAACTGTTTCTGATCGATTTTCTAATCCATTAGCTCTACCTCTAGCTGTCAAATGCCTTTTCACTGGTGCGGTAAGAGAAAAATATACAACATAATTATTACTTTTTGCCATTCCTCTGCCATTTACAATAGCAGTCAAATATGTTCTGATTCCTTTAGCTGCCACCTATAAATACCTTGTGAAGTTATATTTATATTTATGGCGTACTCGGGATTTTATCGCCCCATAAATCCCAAAAAATACAGAGGCAATCCGATGAACATTGTTTATCGTTCTCTCTGGGAAAGAAAGTTCATGACATTTTGTGATCGTAATGCAAGTGTGATTGAATGGGGTAGTGAGGAAGTTGTGATACCTTATCGTTCTCCTTTGGATGGTAGGGTGCATAGGTATTATGTAGACTTCTATATTAAAGTGCATACAAAAACAAATGAAATCAAAAAGTATCTCATTGAAGTCAAACCAAAGAATCAGACAATACCTCCACCTCCCTCAAAGAAACAGACAAAACTTTATAAAAATAAAGTGCTAACGTTCTTGAAGAACCAAGCGAAATGGGAAGCCGCAAGTGACTGGTGTGAGGATAGACAAATGCAGTTCCTTATTCTCACCGAAGATCACTTGGGGGTATAGCACATGGCAAAAGGATTCAAAAAAGAATCAAAAAATCAAAAGAAAGGATACAAAACAATATTTGAAAGAGTGAAAGATAAAGCAGAAGGCGAACAAAAATCGTGGCAGTGGTACAGAAAAACTGTTCGCACAATGGCACTTGAGTATAAAAGAAGACCAGATAAAACTATCCTTGAGGAACGCAAAGATCGAATCGATCCAGAAGATAGTCAAGATGAAAATAGATTAAGAAGATATGCAAGACAAGGAAGATTATTTTTATTTGAGTATAAAGCAAAGATGAAACATCTTCCTTACTATGATACATTTCCACTTGTCTATGTAATCAAGGCAGAGACAGATCATTTCTTTGGTGCTAACTTACATTACATGGAGCCAAGAAAAAGAATGATTGCTATTGAAAAATTAAAAAATGATCGAATTGATATACCTCGTGCCTGCTTTCATAAATATATTTTAGACCATGTAGATGGATTTCTATTAGATCTTGCTATTGATGAATGGGATACATCTATTCTTTTACCAGTAGAACATTTTGTAAGAGAACGCAATGGCGTATTAATTCCATATAAATCATCTGATGTATGGAAAGAAACGGATGAAGATTATGGAAATAAAATTAGAGCAAAGAGAATAGTTAAAGGATATGGTAAACCAGAAGACATTAAGGACGTAACAAATGGCGACATTTAAATATCCAGCTAATATAGATGGGTCTTCAGATCATATGAGATTTAAATTTTTTAAGTATGAACCTCCAATCACAAGTCCATCCAGTAAAAGTGTCGATTATGAGAGGTCGGGCGTTGGCAAGACACCAGTTGGTAATCAAATTGTTGTAACAATGCCATCTGATATCAGTACTTCTATTAGGGGTGAATGGGGTCCAAAAGGAATGCCTGGTTTGGCGCGAGCTGCGTTAGGAACAATAGGCGGCAGTGCTAATTTTTTAAGCAAACTTGGGAGTGACAAAAAAGAAGATTTTATGACGCTACTGACGGGCGGGATCGGAAGCTTTGCTTCTGGAGTTGCTGGCGGATTGGTTGAAGATGGACTAAAAGCATTAGTTGATGCGTTTAATGCCCAGCCTGGGTTTGGCACCACCCTGTCTGCCAGTGAGGTTTTGAGTTCAGTAACAGGTAGTATTATAAATCCAAATACAGAATTATTATATGGCGGTACTGGATTAAGAGGACACGGATACAAATTTAAAATGATAGCTTTTACTCCAGGTGATGCAGATAATATGCTTAATATAGCAAAAGAATTCAAAATACGCGCCCTTCCTAAAGGAAGTGATCAAGCGGCTCTTGGTTTAAAAAATAGAAATTTTCTTGGAGTTCCAGATGTATGTCAGGTAAGTTTCCATGTACCTGGAGGAGACGAAAATCAATATCTACCAAGATATAAACTATCTGCTATCAAATCCGTAAATGTAGATTATATAACAGAAGGTCAGTATTTGTCATATGGTGATGATAAACCAATTGGCATAGAAATATCTCTTGAGTTTATGGAATTGAAACTGCTATTCAGTGAACAAATGGACGGATCCAACAGCTACAGGTAAGAAAAAATGGGATACTTTAATCGTTTACCAAACATAGAATACGACAAAAAACCATTAACGTTTCCATATTCAGAAACAGAATATATTCTTGTAAAAAATTTCTTTAGAAAATATAAAATTT
>VGTM01000169.1 GCA_016874685.1 Methanobacteriota archaeon | reverse complement strand
ATTCAGAATTGGTATCCTTGATAAAATAAAGAGAAATTTATTGTACAATTTTAAGAATAATATTTATAAGATAAGTATAAGTACTTGTAATGGAGGTTAAAATGAAATTCAAAGTCATTATTAAGGAAGATTTAGAAGATGGAGGATTCAATGTAAGTTGTCCAGCGCTACCTGGATGTCATTCCCAAGGTGAGACTCAAGAAGAAGCGTTGGAAAATATCAAAGACGCAATACGTGGCTGTATGGAAGTTATTAATGAAAGAGCCACCCGAACTATTGACGGGAAGACCATAGAAGTGGTTGTATAATGTCTAAACTTCCCGTAACATCTGGAATGAAAACAGTAAAAGCATTCCAAAAAGCAGGGTGGATCGTAAAAAGGCAAACTGGTAGTCACATCATCATGGAGAAAGTTGGATCTATTGTTACGCTTTCTGTGCCCAACCATAAAGAGATAAAAAGAGGCACCCTTAGAAATTTGATCAAAGATGCTGAACTAACCATTGAAGACTTCTTAGAGTTGTTATGATCAATTCATATTCAAGAGTATTCTTTTTTTGTAATGTCGAAACATTTCCATATAAACAATATTATAAATAAATTTCTGTGCTTTTTTTATCCAAAAAAAACTTTAGTTCTCATTTATCAGTTGCTGCGTGGAACATAAAATGATAAGCTTAACTTAAAATGCCATTAAACATTTCATTTTCAAAAATGACTTGTGATGCCGCTAGTTTTTCTGCAGCTCTCTCCAGATGAAAATTAATTTTTAAATAATGTTATATATCGTTAACTATATACAACCAACTATGACTTATCCAGACCATAAAGAAATAAAACAATCTAAAACCGTAGGAACTAAATTAACCCAGCGGGAATATGAAGAAATATCCAACCTAATAGAAGCTGGAATATTTTTAAGCGCCTCTGATTTTGTAAGAGAAGCCATAAGAGATAAACTAAAAGCTACCAAGATAATTAAGATCAGAGATATTGATTATGAAACTGCTAAAAAGGAAGTTTTAGGATATTATAGGAGCTATGATGAAGCCTATATATCTGAAGTATCCAAAGATCTGCAACTGGATCTTGAATTAGTATGCCAGATAACTGAAGAGTTAGAAAAAGAAGGGCGTTTAAAAGGGATTTAAATGGTTGAAGTTTATACTAATGAAGGGGATACCATAAAAGGAGATCGGATTATTGGAGAAGCCAGAAAAATATCCGATATTCAGGTTATTGTTAAATCTGGAAGATATAAAGCTCAAAGAATTATTTTAAGGGATAATGCAGTGTGCATGGTAGATAAGAAACTCAAATATCTTAAATAAAAAAAAATAAGTAACCCTGTAAATGCAAATAAATAATAAGATGTCTTACAATTTCCTGTTAAAATCCTCTTCAACAACCCCAACCAGTTCATGAATCTTCCCAAAAGAATGAGAAATCTCCAATCTTCGTGCACTGGCATTGTTAATCAACTGGGCGCAGTGAACTAAATTCTCTTTCTGAGTAGTGTGCTGGAAAATCCTGTTGGCAATAGAATGCCTTATCAGATCAAGCAAAGTCTCCTGAGACTTCAAAACAGATATCTCTGTCTTTTCACCTTTTTCAATTAAGTAAACTCTTTTTAAGTACACAAGCTCTGGGGAAAACCTGAAAGATGCATCACAGAAAACCTTCCCCACAATAGTCCGAATAGGGGTTAAAGTATCGGTATTATCCTTAACGTGATTATAAGAATCTTCTGACAATCGGACATGAGGATAACCAGGATATACGACAGGTAATCCGTCTTTATCAAAATTTATGGCTAAAATATCATCAGTAACCAGAGGATAACCTTTTTTATATAAATTTATGGCAGTTGTTGATTTCCCAAGTCCACGGTAACCTATAAAAGCAACTGCTCCATCATTAACTCTAACGGAACTACCGTGAAGCACTAAAAAACCTCTCTGATGAAGCATGAGTGCCATTACTGGTCCTAACAAAAATGGGATAATGTTAGTTTCATCAGAATTCTCCATTTTAGATAGGGGATCAACAGTTATTTGACTACCACCACTTATCTTCACTTTCCCGATATCATCCCACCATAAATAGACGTCTTGATTATCCACACAAAAATTTGAATCTTCAATAACTGGCCGGCATGTATCGAGATTAACCTTTTTTATAATTATTTCAAGATCAGGCCTATCACTACCAGAACCCTTTATCATTCCTGGAAGTTCAATTTCTGATGAAATAGTTAGTCCAAATGCTTTATAGTGATACATTTTTTTCATCCTTGTTCATTAATTTCTATTTTTAAAATCAAGTTTATAAAAACTTATAAATTAGAAATAAATCAAAATATTCAGTTTTTTTATTTGTTTAAGATCTACTTTACGTCCGTCTCTGTAAAATATGCTGGTGATAGCACTCATATCTATTTTCTCCAATATATCAAGCAATAACATGAATAATTAATGATTTAAAAATTAAGCATGTAAATATTAGATATTATAGAATCTGACCTTAAAGTTTTTTAGAAAATAATTGTTGTGAAAAAAATATTCTGAAAATCTCAATAATGATAAAAATAGTATAAATTAAATAGATTCTATTTAAGAGAAATAAATCACCTTAGGCGGGTAAAAAATCATTTAATACCTCATTTACTGGTAATTTCTCTCAATATATGATTATGAGATTTTTTTCTCAATCATCGACTTTTCCCACAGCTGCAGCATAAATAACAAACTCTTCCTCTCCATCCAGACGTAGAAGTTCATCAAAATATTCCTGGTCATAGG
>VGTM01000168.1 GCA_016874685.1 Methanobacteriota archaeon | reverse complement strand
TGGCGAAGAAATGGGGTTGCTACTACTCTGGTCAGTCTGGGAGAGGATTTCTGCAGTAAAATGGGTTATGAGAGGATATACCTTCACACTCACAAAACAGTCAGGGGATCCCTGGATTTCTGGCTTTCCAAAGGTTACAAAATAGTTAAGGATACAGAAAACCAGTTAATGACAGTGCACATGGAAAAGATATTATATTAGCGATTGCTGTTATTTTGAGCAAAAGATTATCCTTCAATGAAATAAGATAGATTTATCTGGTGAAAAGATGGATTACAAATTGTCTAAAGAAAAGATATAGTTTTTTTGGGCGAAGTTACAGGGAATACTTGGCGACATTTGATTTAAAAGATGAATGCCTGAAAGATGAGAAAATATTGGATTGTACTGCTGGAGCAAGTTCTTTTACCTCTAAATTATCAGATAAAGGATATGATGTTACTGCAGTTGATGTTCTATACGGAGCTGATCCTGATGTTCTGAAAAAGCGTTGTGAGGATGATTTTGACATCCTACTGGAAGTTCATTCAGGATTGGATCATAAAGTAGACTGGATTTTTTTTAGAAGCTCAGAAGATATGATAAAGGGCCGTGTTGCTGTATATAAAGCTTTTATTAACGATTATAAAAAAGGAAAGGGTAAAAGATACATTAAGGCTGAGCTACCCTGTCTACCCTTTAAAGATAATATAGTTTCCCTAGTTCTATGTTCCAATCTTCTGTTTCTCTACGATGATAGTCTAAGTTACGATTTTCAAATGAAATCTGTCAGGGAAATGTTAAGGGTGACTTCTAGAGAGGTTAGAATTTACTCATTATTCCGGCATAGAAGGATGAGTGAAATATCTCCATTTGTAGAGAGGATAATGGAAGATTTAGAGGGATATGCAAACTTGAAGATATTAAAACTAAATTATAGATTCAGGGAAGGTGGAGATGAAATGATGAGGATTATTAAAGAAGTTTGATATCTTTTATAACCCTATTTTCTAATTTTATGCTCGATTTTTGAAATAAATTGTTGTTCCCAGTCCTTTTTACACTTTAAAATTAGAATTCAGTTCTAAGGCTTTATTAAATCATCTTAAGACATTTTATTTTTTTTAAGATTACGAAGTTCAACACCTTAGCATTCTCTGCTGCACCAAATACATCCATTCCCATGCAGTGGTTACATTCCAAAGTCATATAACCCTCATAAGCATAATTTAACACTGAAACCGCAATCGGAGTAGTAAGACTCCAGGTAACATTAAACTTAGAAGCTGCCTCGTTTGCCACCATATCATGAGATTTGATCATCAAAAGAGCCTCCAAAAATGTTCCATACACTGCTTTAATGGGTTCTGCTGATATAATAACTTCTTATCCGGCCAATATCGCAAAATATATTATTGTGATAATATTATTAAGATTTAGAAGATAAAATCTTCTCTTTCTCCCTTTTAGCAGGTTCAAAATCAGGATTTGTTTCTAAGGCTTTATCGAAACACTTTAAAGCTTCCTTTATTCTACCAAGTGCTTTTAGGATTAATCCTTTTCCATACCATACTTTAACATATTCTGGATTAATTTCTAGGGCTTTATCAAAACATTCTAATTCTTCCTCGTACTTTTCAAGATTTCCAAGAACGATGCCTTTATTAAACCAAGCTTCCGCATATTTCGGATTCAACTCCAAAGCCTTATCATAACATTGCAAAGCTTCTTGATACTGTCCAATTTCATCCAAAACAACACCCTGGTTATACCATGCATCAACATGCATTGGATTCATTTCTAAAGTCTTATCATAACATTTAAGAGCTTCTTCATATCTTTCAAGTTTTTCAAAAACAACTCCTTTACCATACCATGCTTTGGAATAATAAGTTGAAGGAGGATCCGTTTCTATTTCCAAAATTTTATCATAACATTTAAGAGCTTCTTGATAGTTATCCTGATAAAACAGCTTATAAGCTTTTTTAATAAGGGAGCGTTGCTTATGCAACTCAAAGAAACTTGTTTTAAACTCTTTTATAACTCCTAGAAAACCCATGCTTATCCTCCGCTTGTAGTGTTGTTTTCTTCTGGTAGTTTAGACAGCCAGTTTATTGGTCTAGACAGATACTCCATCACTTCTTCCCAAACTTCTTTAGGTACCAGCTTATAGAGTAGAACTGAACTCCATATATTTAATCCTGCGGTTCCTAACGTAAGATCCACCATACCACCCACAATATCACCAGCTTTTAACTTGGCAATTCCACTATTACACAATTTTACAGAAGTCCTATAAAGATTAGTCAAGAATTCACCTAAATCTCCCTCTAGTGGTGGAGGACCTCCTTGCCCTAGGTTTTTAACTATATCTTGCGCTTCTCGTAGTTTTCTTATCTCTTCGGGTGTACTTCCCCCAAGATAGAGTTCTATTAATTTGTTATATTTATTTAGCAAGTAGTCTCTTTTTTGGTAGGCTTCCTGCAGCTCCGTTGGACTTGGTTCGCACCCATCAGGCAGTGTATCCAGCAATATACTTAGCAGATAAAGTTCATGCATAGTCTCAACTAACTGGAAAACAGCCCAGGGGTACATTGCCAGCCCAGCAACTGCAACAGCCATTGAAACGACGGCTCCTCCTTCAATCATAAGTGTTCCCGCTGTACTTAACTCCAAAACACTTGCTGTGCCAAATACTTCAGCACTCCCCACCGCTGAGCTACTAACAATACCTAACCATGCAGGCGGCTCCGATAGCAAATCTTCACCCAGATCACTGGCCCACTCTGTCTGCTGGTCAGAGTAACACCAACTAGCATAAGAGAACGTGGAATTTGTGACCAT
>VGTM01000167.1 GCA_016874685.1 Methanobacteriota archaeon | reverse complement strand
CAAATCCTTTGCGAATCAACTCTCCTCTTTTTTCCGTTCCATCAAAACTTATTGATAAATGTAGGTTGGGGAATCTTTCCCACAACTTGAGAACATCATGATTCTTATATCTTAAGGTGCTGAAATTTGTATTATACGCTAATTTAACTTTTCTGTTTCTATGTTTTTCAATTAGTTTATTGAGAATTTTATAATGATGGTCAGATATCAAAGGTTCACCGCCAGCAAAATATATTTCCTCAACAATATCATATAATGGTTCGATATCTTGGTAAACCATATCGACATCAATTTTTGGATACTCTCCTTCAATGTTGAAGTGACTTCGCATTTCTTGTTCCCAAGAACTACTATATCCAGGCCCACACATCCTACATTTAAAATTGCAGATATTATTTAATCTAAAATCCCAATAAACCAGATTGAACCGTTCAAAAGTTCCGTCTTCCTTCGTTTCTTTGACATACTTATAATGTTTTGAGTATGTTGAATTAAAAGTTTGTCGGGGAGAACCATGTCCAATCTCTTCTTCTTTGTAACATGAAGTACAATAACTAGACTCTTTTCCACATATCATGTTTCTGCGAAGTTCTCGCATGTTTTCATTATTCCAAATCTCTTTAAGAGATTCATTCATGAGAGAACCCATTCTGAACTCTCTTGGGGTTCCTGCACACTCCGTAGAAATCATCTCAAGAGGACTCTCCTCAATACCCCCATTGTCCTCTTGTTCATTACTACATATAGGCATTAAGCAACATGGATAAACATCACCATTAGGTCCAATGTTCATATGTACCCAAGGAGCCATACAAAAAGTCTTATTATCTTCTGGAATATTCATATAGCTTGCCAATAGTAATATTAATTATAAGTCTTTTAAACTTCTTTGTCTACTAACTTTTTATTGATGTAATCTGCGTACTCTTTATTTGGATGATTAATCAACCGTTGATGATAAAAGTCGATTACCATTTTTGCAGCAGTCCCAGTAAAAAATGCTGGGACGATTCCATGTATAATACTGGAAACTCCAACAACAATCATTTTAATACCAGCGTAAGAAGCCCAAAGTAAATGACTTGTGTAGGTTTCTTTGCTAGCATCTAAATGTGCAGAGCTTTGTTTTAATACATTAAACTTGGTCATTTTAGAATTACAATCCTTCGAATATTTTTAAGTACTCTTCTTTATGTTCTAAAATAAAATCTAATGTATTGGACTTTGTTTTAACTTTAGATCTAAAATAATCTCTTATTAATTGATTATCTAGTTTAATTCCAGTAAAAAATAAATTAGAATGTAAAACTTCGTACTTACTAATATGATGCCCCCAGTATATAGTTCCTATTTTATAATTAATTTTTTGAACTAAAACATCTGGATCTAAAGTGGTTTCCCATATCGCTAAGTATATTTCATTTACTGCTGGGTCATATACAAACTTAGCATCCAGATATGGTTTAAGGACTTCCAATATTTTATTGTGAATTTCCACATCCACAACATGATTGTTAATTCGTATCAAATCTGATCTACCATTATGGTAGAATCCATCCGAACCAATAATAAATTCATCATTTGTACAAAATCTTTTATTGTAAATTGGTATATCAACTTCCAAAAGATTGTCTTCGGTGAAAGAAATTTTATAATAATCATCTACTAAATTAAATTTATTTTGGACAAAATTTTTATCCGTAGCATAATTTAGAAACAATGGGCCACTAGTTTCAGATGTTCCAAAAATACTTACAATATCTTTTACTTTATTTTCCCGCACATAAGGTATCCACTCTTTCTTTATAGTAGATAATGTGTAAATTATAGTTTTAGATGGAGGATTTTCATCGTTAATATTTTTGAGGTATCCATCAATATCATGCGTATATGCAATCATAATATGATCAAAAATATTTTTATTTCTCATGAAATACTTCTGATCGTTAAACTCAGATCCTTCTCCCCAATAATTAAATATATTTTTAACATCTTTAGACATTAATGTTGGAATGAAGTATGTCGCAGGACCACTTCCATGACCTAGACATTTTTCATTTACAACATTTCCATAATACATCTTAGAATTTCTTTGACACAAATTAAATAAGAATTCATGGCTATGTTCTATAATCTTTGGAGTTCCTGTCGTACCACTTGAAGTACATCTCATTGCAATTGATTTTGGATCAATTTCTACCTCACAATAAAGATGTTCATTAAGTTGATGTTTTTCAATATCTGTGTAATAGATTGTATTCAAACAATGTCTTATAAGTATTGCATATTTACTTTCAGAATTTTCTTTTGGAAACTTATCATCCTCACAAATAAAATAATGTATTGGAGAAAGTAATTGTGTCTTGGTTGCAGACTCTGGAGAAACTACTGTTATATGATAATCAATTATTGAAATTGAAAGCCCTAATTCTAAACAAGCAAAAACACTTGCTACTTTTTTCAAACAAGTGCCATAATAACCAATCAGAACTGTTTGTCCAGACTTTACTTCGTAATTTGATAGAAAGTAATTTTTAATTCTATCTACTAGTTCATCAAATTCTTGATAAGAGAATTTTACAAGTTGTCCATTTTCAGTAATGTCATAGAATGTTATATTTTTATTGATAACTTTCCTACTAATTACTTTATCCATGATGCAAATTTTTAAGTAACTGAGAGTTGTGATCCATCTTTAATCTCAATATGAATTACTGGGGGAGAATCATTCCAGTGTCGGATGACCCCAGCCACGATAAAACAATTAGTGACCAAGTAAGTAATAAAAATAAAGGTGCGTATGCGAGCAATATTATCAGATTCTCTATCTGATTTAGATGATTTTT
>VGTM01000166.1 GCA_016874685.1 Methanobacteriota archaeon | reverse complement strand
TCCTATAAGTGCACTGCTTTTTATAACTGACACCCCATCACATCCTCCTATGTAAGCGTTTCTCTCTATCATAGGCGCCAGGATTGGATGCATCCTCCTTGCACCAAAACTTATCACGAGTCGGTCCCTGGCAAGTCTTTTAAAACGGGAAGCCTTTGTGGTGATTCCGGTTGCCTGGCAGATCATTCCAAGTATGGCTGTTTCATAAACACAGAAGTCTTGGTATCGCCCTTCAATCTCTATAACCGGTTCATAGGGATAGAAGACAGTACCCTCCTTCATAGCTCTCACTTTTACTGGAAGATCTTTCACTAGATTGGCTACTTCAGATATACCAGCCAGAACTGCCCAGGGCCAGTCATTAGGCAGTGATTTGGCGAAAAATTCGGCTTTAACTTTTTTATCAATTCCTTTAGCTTTCAGAATCTTAAGCGTTCTATCAAAGTACACATCAGTAATTTTACCTTCAACGATATCCTTTGGATCAGCAGTATTGAACATTTATCTCCCTCAGATTTCAATTATTTATATCATTTTTTTTAAAATCGTTCATCTTATCTGAACACATTTATAATCCTTTATAAACAGCGTAAAATCCATCTGTATCAGCATATATAGTGTGGAATCCGTATTTTTCTGCTTTTTTTATGGTTTTTTTGATATAATCTCTTCCCCATGCCGTGATAGAATCTGCACATTCAATACAGTACCATCTGAATCTGGAAAAGCCATAAACACCATACATAGTATTTGCAAGTCTTTTTAGGGCCTCTTGCTGCACATTCATAATCTTATATTCGCCTGGATCGTTTGATTCCTTCATAATTCTTTTTATTCGGGCTCTTTCTTCCAGTAACCTTCCTATAACCGAGGGCACAAATCCCTTAGGCTCTTTTAAAAATTGGAATCCCACTTCAGGAGCTGTGTAACACTCTTCTCCTGTTCTTTTCTTTATGAGTGTGTCTGGGGAGACGTTTTTTGAAATTATAATACTGGGGTAGAGACTTCTAAAATCAAAAGCCACTATATTCTCATGAAGACCCTTCTCTGGTTCTTTAACATAACCTCCCACAATACGTTCAGTCCTTCTTCTTGAATGTTCTGATTGGGAAGGTTTATTGGGTATGATCTCATTGTATTCAAATGCCTTTCTTATTAGGAACCATTCTACCAACTGACCAGAAGCCATGCGAGCCACATCAAAAAAGGGTTGACCCACTATTCGAGTAATTTCCATATTTAATGGCAGGATCTTCTCTCCAATTTTGGAGGTAGCCACAGCATCGTCCATGGAATATTCAAAGAGCATTTCCAGCTTTTTACCACCCTCATCCCAGTATTTCCAGAGTTTATCCCCGTCAATATCCTTTTTCTCCTCTCCAAAGAGTTCCTTGTAAACTCGCTCCAATGTGTAACGGTCCAGCCTTATATAACGCCGCATCAAAAGATAGAGGTCAACGTGGATTATACCTCGGATAAAAGCTGCTGATGCAAATCCTCTTCTCATGAATTTAAGTACAGAGCCGTCCACACCTAAAGCGAGCGATATTCCAAGTTTTTTTGCCCTATCGTTTATATAGGGGAAGTCGAAGTTGTCGGAGTTGTAACCTACAATTAAATCTGGATTTTCAGAATTTACAATCTCTAAAAATCTTTTTATAATTTCTCTCTCACTTGGAACAGTTTCTACAAAATCGAAGGATGAATCTGCAGTTGAAATGACTTTATGAAGTCCGAAATTGCTGGACAGCCCTATCATTATGATCTCGTCCACCTCTGGACGGGGCATACCTTTAGGGTTTCGAACTTCTATATCAAAGCTTAAAACCTTGAGATCAGGAAATTCGGATTCTAAATGTTTAGGTGGTTCTTTCATTTCAAAAATACATATGGCACTGGCTTTTGACGAAACATTTGAAGATTCAGACACACATTTCCCTGTCACTTCAACCTCAGCCATGGGGAAAATGCCGTTATCTATGAGATATCTGCGATAGAATGGAATGTCATGCTCTCGAATTTCTTTTACTTCACTTAAGCTGCGTATCTTATCTCTTAATTTGGGAACATCCTGTGGATGGTTTAGATAAGCCTTTATGATCTCTTTTTTTTTACCAAGATCCTTTTTTGTAAGTTTTTCAACGTTTTTTATGTCCATTTCATCCAGTTGCTGGATGCAAAGATGCATATCATTGGGAATAACATAAATGTAGGGTTTAAAATTTTTATCAAGGGCGATTATGGGTTCGGCACTGGAATTTCCACATTCCCTGCCAAATAATCGCACCACAGGCTTATTATTTTCAGTTACATAATCAATGTCTAGAAGTACAAATTTTTTAGTTTCCATATAAATTTTATTTTATATTATGAATTTTATATAACTTGTCGAATAATAAGGTCACAACATAATCCACGTAAATTTAAATTAAAATGGATTAAAAAGTTCTCGTAAGATAATAGAACCAAAGAGGTAATATAGGGAATGATATTTGAAAAAATGGATCTAGAAAGACATGATCCCTATAAAGTAGCTGAATTGGTATATGAGGCAGATGTCGATACTTTCAATTTTTTCTTTAAAAATAAAGCCAGTGCAGTTGAAAAAATTGAGAAAATGGTTGAGATAGGTAACAATTCTCTGGGTCATGAAAAGATTTACGTGGTGAGTGATAAAGGTGATAATCGAGTTTTAGGTATATTGATATCTTGTGAGGGAGGTAGAGTAAATAAATGGCAGGAATTAAAGCTAATTTTTGGGATTTTTAATATTTACGATACCTTAAAACTCATTCTATTGGATCTGATAGATGGATTGTTTTTATCGGATTTAGGCCCTGATGATTACTATCTAGTGGTTATAG
>VGTM01000165.1 GCA_016874685.1 Methanobacteriota archaeon | reverse complement strand
ATCTCTTAAAGAAAAGGAGGTGCTTCTAAGCGAGATTCATCATCGGGTTAAAAATAATTTGCAGATTGTTTCCAGTCTCATGAATTTGCAAACAAGATATGTAGATGACCAAGAATCTATTAATGTATTAGAAGAGAGTCAGAACCGTGTGAAGTCGATGGCCATCATTCATGAGCTTTTATATCAAACCGAAAGTTTAGCTGAAATTGATTTAAGTAGATATGTGCCCAGTTTAGTTTCTTATCTATTTGATTCCTATAATGTGGATCCTCAAAGGATAAAATTAAATATTGATATGAAGGATGTTTTGGTCAGCATAGACACAGCTATTCCCTGTGGACTGATAATAAACGAATTGGTGTCAAACAGCCTCAAACATGCCTTTCCAGAAGGCAAAGAAGGTGAAATCACCATTAAACTCTATGATACTGATGGTAAATATAAGTTAACAATAAGCGATAATGGGGCTGGCTTCCCCGAAAACCTGGATTTTAGAAATACAGACTCGCTTGGTTTACAGTTGGTAAACAGTTTAACCAACCAAATTGATGGTACAATCGAGCTTGATAGAAGTCAGGGTACTAATTTTATTATCAAATTTGGAGAATTAAGATATAAGGAAAGGATTTGATTTGCCTGATTTTATTGAAAAAATATCTGATGTTATCATAAATACCAATTCATGCTCTTTATTATCAAAATAGTCTAATGTGATGTTATTTTTTTCTTTTCAGATCTATTGAAGGTTCTGATAATATGTTTTCCATTTTTTTATTTAAAGGTTCAACAGATCTTAGTTATGGTGTTAACTAATGTTCCTTATCTACTGAGTAAATATACTATTAAAGAAAGAGGGTTTATGAAATCGATACCTAATCTCGTATTTTTGATATAAATTTCATGTGAAAATTATAAAATCTAAAGAAAATAAAAAAGGAAGATTTTTTTATTTCTTTACTTTTAAACCATCTTTTCAGCTTGATATTGATATATAAGCCTTCGAAAGAAATCTTTCATTTTCATATTCAAAAACATGTATTAACTCTACGATGATTTTAGTTTATCCCGCTCTTTCCTAATCCACAATTGTTTATTTTAAGTGTGTTTCAAACTGTCTTCTGGTATATACTAACTACATATCAACATCAGCCCATCAAATGGCTTTCTATACCACAACATCACCTTCTTTAGAATAACATTTAGAAAACATGTATTTTATAAAACAATGCATTATTTTTTTTTATTTGTTAAATGTATTTCATGGCGATTATTTTTGCATTACCAAGTCCGGTGGCTTGGTGCGGTTTTTATCGCTCAATACAAGCTCCCAAAGCCAGTCATAATCTTGGGGTTTATTAAGGTAACCGAGCTTTTTAACATCTTTAATTAAACCATACATATCTTTGTCTTTATAAAACCCGACCGTCGATATATTGGTGGGCTTAAGGTATCTTATGTCTAGCAGGTGGTTGCATTTTTCATTTGGAATAATGCTTCTATTTCGTAACTCAAAATAAGCACCACCACCACATTCTTTATAAGGCTCATATATGGATTCAAAATCCCTCGAAACCCAGTTAGCCATCTTTAACTCCTCATGGGATGGATTGATGGTTATATGCCCATAGTTTGGTGGGACGATGACCTTATCACCCTCATTGGCCTCAATCATGACCACATCCATTATAATGCCATTCTTACGCCTCTGTAGTAGATAATGGGCCATTCCCTCTAAAACCTCATAGACCTCTGGATAGGAATATCGTGTGTTATCTATAAGTGGATGGTAATGTCCAGCAGTCTTAATGCACTCTACACCTAAATTGCCTGGTGGTATGACTGTAATATCATAGCGCAAGCCATTTTCCATTATTATAGCACGGTCCTGACTGTTTAAGGCAAGATCCCGGTACATATAATAAAGATCGGCATCTTTCGCTGTCTTCAACCATTCGATATCGTAGATAACATCTCTCATGTCACTAAGCTTTCTTATATCAGGAATTACGCTATTTCCTCCAAATTCGAGCACTCTTTTAGATTTCATGCTTCACCAATTATATAATTGCATTACTAATTATTAATATTTTTTCAAGCTGGAAAAGATAAGGATAAAATTTATGGCATGAATCAACGAATTTTATTTACAAAATTAATTTCTTAGTCAATTTAAACATGAAAGATGATTTTAGAGCTACTATTTAGATCACAGTGTAGTAAAAAAACCACTGCTTTTATATAATACTAATATGCTTAACAGTATTAATATATTATGATTATAACAGTTGTAAAAAAACGCAATTTGAAATAAAACGCCAAATGAATTCATTAAAATTCAAAATATAAAAATAAGCGATCAAAGAGGTGTTCAAATTTTCGATCTCATCATTGCTTGCATAATAGGAGTGTTATGTGGCGCTGTGACCGGGTTAATTCCTGGAATTCACGTTAATACAGTAGGCGCATTTGTTTTCACATCATATGCACTTCTTTTGAGCACTGTATCTCCTGAATTTTTATGCGTATTCCTACTTTCCACATCAATTTCTCATGCGCTTTTGGAGTTTATACCCTCAATGTTTCTCGGAGTGCCAGAGGAGGGAACAGTTCTTTCTGTTCTACCCGGTCATGAGTTCGTTCTTCAAGGAAGAGGCAGAGAGGCAATAAGACTTGTTGCACTGGGTGGTTTTGGAGCCATTCTGGTTACTGTGATACTTCTACCAATTTTTATGGGGATTCTTCCAGTAATCTATCCCCTAATCAAACCTTATATATGGATCCTTCTGATTTTAGTTGTTTTATTCATGTTAATAAGGTTAAACCCTGATTTTAAGTCTTTTATATTGTCTATGGTTTTATTTTTGTTTTCCGGGATAATGGGATGGACAATGCTCAATTCACACACACCATCAAGTGTTTC
>VGTM01000164.1 GCA_016874685.1 Methanobacteriota archaeon | reverse complement strand
AAATTATGCCCTACAAGCTGCTCTATATAATAAAATCTGTAAAAAGGATTAAAAAAAGTATTTAACAACAATATTCCCTAATTAAAACTAAATTAAAGTGATAAAAAAAATCCAATTTAAAAAAAATGTGGCTTTTGATGCTTGGGTAAGTGGTTATGTGGATATTATATGGATGCTCATAATTGGAATTTTGATCGTGGTATTAGGTATTGCCGGTATCAAAATTCTTGTGAAAATTGGAAAAATAGCCATTTATATAATCGTTCATATGTTGCTGGGACTTATTTTACTGTTTTTATTCAATTTACTCCCATTCTTCAAAATTCCGATAAATATCCTAACAGTCCTGGTCGCAGGTTTTGGTGGAATATTTGGAGTGTTGATTTTAATAATTGCCAAATTTTTAGGGCTTTATTAGGTAAATAGGTATTAAATATCTAATTTTTTTAAGATAGACAATTTAAAAAGTTTTTGAAATATTCGAAATAATAAGAATATAAAAACATTTATATATTAATTAATGAATAATATTCATTAGTGAATTATATTCACTTTGAAAAATTAATGCAAAAGCTGTATTTTCTATTAAATTCTATTTAAAGTATTGACTTTGAGCATAAAAAGATTATAAGTAAGCTTATACAGGGAAAACATGAGCTCAAGAATGCAACGTAAAAAAGAGGAAAAGAAAAAAGCCATATTGAACACTGCCGAGAAGATAGTCGCAGAAGAAGGAATGGCTGGAATGACAATGGAAAAAGTGGCAGAAGAAGCTGATGTTGCTACAGGGACTTTGTACCTCTATTTCAAGAACAAAAGCAGCCTACTTGCGGCGGTTAATGCCCAGGTTAACCGCAAATACAACAATTATCTGAAGGAAAATATAAGTGAATGCACCACGGGCTCTGAGAAATTGAGTGCTATAGGTGATGGAACTGTTGAATTTTTCCTGAATAACCCTCAAGAATGGCGGGCAATAACTGAACTCTATCAGATGAAGGTCCAAAACCCTGAAGATCCCAATGTGCAGGATTTTTTACATGAAGTTAATTTCATGGTGCAGATGGTGGCGGAATGCTACATACAGGGCATTAAGGAAGGAACAGTAAGGGAAGATTTAGACCCTGTAACCACTGCAATATACAATCGAATGGCATTTGGAAATGCCTTCACACCCACAACCGAACAAAAAATGCTTCTTGAACATAACCAAATAACTCAAGAACGATATTTGGCCGTGGCTAGCGGACTGATGGCTAGATCTGTTTATAAAGTTCTTCCAAAGAGGCATAAAAATTAAAAAGGATAATTAGGAGGTTATTTCATGAAAAATAATGAAAAAATGCGTGAAGGTTTCCTTGAGGGAGGAATGCCATACGTTGCAATGGGGGATGGTCCTCCCTTGGTTTATATGAGATCCCTTCCTTTAAGTGAAAGGATGTATAAGTACGAATTGAATATTCTCCCATTACTGGCTCCTAATTTCACAGTTTATGCTGTTGATCGAAAACCAGGCATTAAAAAGGGTGCGACCATGAGAGACCTTGCTTCCGGTTATGCGCGTGCCATTGAAAGCGAATTTGGAGAAGCAGTAAACGTTATGGGATTATCCAGTGGAGGAGCTATTGCTATGCAGTTTGCAATTGATTTTCCTCATCTCGTGCGAAAGTTAGTGCTTGTTGCCATAGCCTATAGAGTGGGGTCTGAAGGTCTAAAACTTGAGCTTAAATATGCTGACCTACTTGCCCAAGGAAGGTTTCGAGATGCTGCACGTGTTTTTTATCCTACTGTATTTGCAGAATCTTCTTTTAGCCAATGGTTATTGGGAGGGATAATATGGTTAGCCGAACCACTGTTTTTAAGACCGACAAACCCGGAAGACACGATTAACACCCTTCTGGCCGATGAAAATTTTAATGTTGAAGAAGATCTGCATAAAATTACTGCTCCAACCCTATTGATTGGTGGAGAACGGGATTTTTTCTTTCCTGAAAAGTTATTAAAGCATACAGCAGATTTAATCCCAAATTCACGATTAATAGTTTATCCTGGGCGAAAACACATTGAGGTAGAAACGGATTCACGTTTTGCTCCTGATGTTGTTTCATTCCTCAACAATGAAAATTCAATTTAATCTCATAAGGAAGGTGATATAATGGTTTCCATTAGACCTTTTAAAGAGAGTGATAATGAACAAATATTGGCCATGGAGAAGTTATGTCCACAAGGAGATGAAAACTATGCACTAATAACAGATAAAAGTCTTGATGCTTCTGCTAGGTATAAATTATATGATAATTACCATTTTCTCGTGGCTGAAGAATCAGGTGAAATTGCTGGTTCTATTGGTTGGGTAGTAAAAAAGTCCAATAAAGGGGATCTGTATATTTACCTGGTCGAAGTAAATGTGCATCCTAATTTCCGGAGGCAGGGGATAGCTTCTCAGTTGATAAATGAAGTGGAAAAACATGCAGTCGACATTGGGGCAAATTACATTTACTGCTATATATATGAACCCAATAAAGCTTCTAAGGTTCTTTTTACAAAATATAGTTATTTCAATCCAATTTATTTCAAATCCTGCGTATTACCAGTTTATAAAACAGTAAAAATCCCTGAAAAGTTTGTTGTAAAGCGTATTAAGAAAAATGAGATTCATGAGGTCGTAGATATTATAAATCACTATTACGAAGGACGGGAACATTTCATACCTTATACTGCGGATAGCTTCGAATCTTTTGTAAATGGAATCCCAGGTTATACATTGGATAATTTTTGGGTTGTTAAAGAGAAAGGTGAAATTGTTGCCTGCACTGGTTTATGGGACACTTCACGGCTGGTAAACTATTATTACAAGAAGTTGCCCCTATCCGTGAAAGCGATAAGTGCGATCTTCAAATTTTTGAACAAATTGACTAAAATGCCCAAGATAATGAGTGAGGGAGAATATTTTAAACTGAATTTCATGGTGGATCCTGCATTTAAATCT
>VGTM01000163.1 GCA_016874685.1 Methanobacteriota archaeon | reverse complement strand
CAAAAAGAAAATAAAATAACTGAATTATATAAACAATTAATGAAATCAATAATTTAATAGGAAGCAAAAAACCAAAGTTATTTATAACTAAAAGCTAAATTATATTATTCAATATTCCTGCTTTGATTTATTTTTACGAATTATTTGTTTCTAAAAATTTCTTTAATTACAGACTCCAGAAGAAATAGAAAAATGGTGCACAAAAGAAGATTTGTCTGAATTGAGAAGATGTGTTCATATACTTAGAAAAGGTTATGAAATTTAAAAAATTTCGGTAATAAACAATCTTGATATTTATATGAAAGAAATGGGTGCCAATGAAGAACTTTTTCCTATCATTATTGTAAGTGATTTCATAATTACTAATATTTAATCAGGAATCTCTAATAGATTGGGATGAAAAAATGCAAAAAGAATGTGCAGAGTCTTTTATTAAACCATTATAATGAAACTTATTTAGTTAAAGAAATAAAGAAAAAATGGTAAAAGCAGCAATCAACATTACAACTGATGAAAGAATTGCAGAAAACTAAAATTTGATTGATGTTTGGATCGAAGTATTAGAATTAGCTGTGACAGGTTTGGAAATACCATTCATTACAAAAAATGTAATTTTAATAATAAAAGAGATGATAGGGATGTAAGTACCAATGCCAAAACGAAAAAAAGGTATCAGATTGGTTTTCTCAACTGCCAAAGGTTTAGGGGAAATAGGACTAGAAAATGAACCAACTTTATGGAGATTAGTGAAATCAATTTGTGCTGATAATAATTATAAAATAAGAAGAGATGGAGTAATATTTTTAAAAGAATACTTTAAACAATCTAAAGATCAAATTATTGTTAGTGCAAGATTCAGGGAGGAATACGTTCCTATTCTATTTGATCTAATTAATGATGAGGACATTTATATTCAAATTGAAGCACTTGAAACTTGTGTTTAGGTATTAGAATAATTTTCTTAAGAAGAAATTGATAATGAATTTTGTGTCTGTTTCTTAAATAGTTTAGAAATAAAAGCATAAAATCAAATAGAACTCTAACAAAAGACAGCAAAAATATTCGGTTAGGTAGTTTATAAATTAAGCTAAGTCGGAGATTAACATTTCAAATACAAAGAACAGTTTTTAAATTATTTTTTATGGATCTGTGAACACAAAGATGATATAATAAGAAAATGGGCTGTTTATTATTTACCTTGCATAAATTTATTGTATAAAAAAGTAGAGAACTCAGTAGCTGGATTAAGTTTCTAAGATTTATATTAAAGGTTTTGTGAGGATGAAGAGATTGAAATTAGGTCAGCTGCTGCTTCAAGTTTACATGAAGCTTTTTGAATAATTGAAGATGATGAAGACACTTCAAAATTAAGAAAAACATTTATAAATTTGATTGTAGGTAATTGTAAGGAAATAGTTTTAATAATGAATCTCAATCTAAACATAATAATAAAAAAATATTGCAACGATCACGCTTTAAAAAATTTCAAAGGGCGCACTCCTTATATTGAATAAAATGGATATTACTCGGGGGGTAGTGATCCAGGCAGTAAGGAAACAACTCCTAAATAAGGTTCAAAATCTAATTCTGATGCAAAATCAAAAAAAAATGGAACATCATAAGCAAAAAGTAAAGGCTATGGTGATTTTAGTTAAGCAGTATAAGAAATAGAAATAAAAAAATTAGTCCAAAAAAAAGTTACTGGCATGTATTATGAGAATTTGGATGGTGATGAAGAAAAACAAAAATTACCGACAATATTTACAACGCCAGAGTATGAATCAGAGCTTTTATATTCAGATTTATTGTAGAGACTTATGGTTCATATAGCAAATATTAAAGGATAAACTGGATGGTGGAGAGAACATGTAAAACTGGTAAATCATTTAGTAGAAGTAATTGATAAATTTTATTTACCGGAGATTCATGATTATATCATACCAGTTATAATTGACTTTATATACAGAGGAAATTATTAATTAAAAGATGTTTGTTGTCATCTTATAGCAAAAATAATGAAATATTAACATCATACACCAAGCAAAGAAGAATTAATTTAAATAATTGATAAAGAATTGTCCAAATCATCTAATTGGGTGCTTAGGAAAACATATATAATATTTTGCAAATATGCCATTATGTATATGAGCAAAGAGTTCTTCAAAAAATATTTTTTAAAAGATTTTATTTTAAGCAGTACTGATAGAGTCTCTGCAGTAAGAATGGAATTCGCTAATGCATATCTTGTTATCAAACCTTATTTTGAGAATGAAATGGATCTATAGCTTGAATTTCATAAAGCTTTGACATCTTTAAATAACGACCCTGACCCTGATGTGATTGAGGCGAAAGAAAACACTGAAATAGAAATGATTTAGCAAAGAAAAAAAATGAAATAAACTTTCGATTAGTAAGAAGAATTATAAAGAACAGAATTCCAGAAAAAGCTTGATTAAAGGGAAAAAGATGAAGCGGAGGAGCGAAAAAAAAGGAGTGAAGATGATGAAGAAAGTAAATACGATATTTTTGGTTTTGGTGAAAATAAACGATGGCGAAAAGTAGGCGGTAAATATACTCTTAATCGCCGTGGTCCTTTAAGCTCGCTATCTTCTGGTAAGACAGTTGTCCCATAAATTATTAAGAAAGTAGCAGGAAACTCATAAAGTCAAATGGACGGCGATAAGACTCCGTTGAAAAAGAAAACTTCAATGCAAGTGAAAAAACAAGGCTCAATGGGACCAGAAATAGAATAAACTAAATAGCGTAAGAACTCAATGCTCATAGGTAGTTCAAAGGACGATTCTGCAAAACGATACCATTAATTGGTTGTATCAGGAGTAGTAGGAATAAATCCGCCAAGGCAGGCCGGCCTATCTTCGAATGAGCGATCAGTTTTATAAAAAAGTAGCACTACTATCAACGGAAAATCAAATCGTAGAATGACGCTGGGAGCAAATAATATAATCAATCAAAACCTCTGAGTTTTTATAATAGTATATTTATATATTTTTATTATTACGGGGTTTTGGGGTTTTGGGG
>VGTM01000162.1 GCA_016874685.1 Methanobacteriota archaeon | reverse complement strand
TACATTAATAGATTCTTGGTCATCTACATATCTTGTTTGCAAATTCATGAGACTGGAAACAATCTGCAAATTATTTTTAACCCGATGATGAATCTCGCTTAGAAGCACCTCCTTTTCTTTAAGAGATTCTTTTATTTGTTTTTCAGCTTTTTTTCGTTCTGCAACATCACGTATAATTGTAGTGAAAAATATTTCACCATCTAACTCCCAACTAGACATTGATAATTCAATTGGGAACTCTGTACCATCTTTCCGAATTCCATAACCTTCTATAACACTATCAACTATCACTGAGTTTGGTGATTCAATATTTTTCATACCCTCATGATGATCAACCTTAGATTTGTCTGGGATTAGAACATCAACATTTTTTCCTAGAACTTCAGCGGAGGAATATTCAAATATTTTTTCCGCAGCGTCATTCCAAAATATAATATCCCCAAAACCATCTGTAGTCACAATAGCATCTTCAGCAGTTTCAACTACTGAACGAAAATGTCTTTCACTCCTTTTGAGAGCATTTTCCGTATTTTTACGCTCGGCGATGTCTCTCACCATTGCGGTAGCGATGTATGTTTCACCTACCCTTCTTGACGAAACTGAAAGTTCTACTGGGATTTCGGTTCCGTCTTTTCTTAGCCCTTCAAGTTCCAAGGTCTTGCCTATGACTGGGCCTGAGCCACTTTTCCTGAATTCACCGAATCCTCTTTCTTTTGCTTTCCTGTATCTCTTCGGAACAATCTTCATTAAGCTTTTTCCCAATATTTCCTTTTCAGCATACCCAAATAACCTCTCTGATGCCTGATTCCACAAAATGACCTTCATTTGCGAGTCAACAGATATCACACCATCGACGGAGGTATTGACAAGTTTGCGGTATTTCTCCTCACTCTCGCGCAGAGATTCCTCCGCCTGTTTACGTTCGGTGATATCTAAAAGAGATGCTACGCTATTCCCAGTCCCTGGGATCATATCAACGGTTGCAGAGATGTTTCTAACATTGCCCTGTTTGTCAATGAGCCTGAACTCATAATTTCTTGGAGCGGCGTTAGGATCAATTCTTCGCAGATTATGATACTTTTTTATCTTCTCAAGATCATCTTTTACCATGAATTCTATCCAGCTTTTGCCTTCCATCTCCTCTTTGGAATATCCAAAGAGTTTTTCAGTTTCTGTGTTTATCATGGATATTGTTGTGTCTTCCTCATCGATTAAAATTGCAGTCCCAGTGTTTTCAAAGATGGTTCTGTAATATGCCTCTGAAATTTTTAGAGCTTCTTCAGTCTTCTTAAGGTTGGTGATGTTTTTTGAAACCACTGTTATAGCTATTATCTTTCCTTGAGGATTTTTAACTGGGCTTAAAGTTCGGAGGAAATATTTAGAATCTTTCAGACTTTTATATTCATATTGAAGAAACTTCCCGGTCTTAGATACCTCATCCACTTTCTCTGAGAAATCCTCTGCTTCTTCTTCAGGCTGAAATTCACTGTATGCTTTACCTATGATCTGATCTGCTGGTAGACCAAGCCTTGACGCATATTTTTTGTTTGCAAACTGATACACACAATCCTTGTCTACCAAGTATATAGAGTCTTCACTAGATTCCACAAGGGATCGATACTTTGCCTCTGACTTCTTTAAAGATTCTTCTGCCAGTTTGCGTCCGGTGACGTCTCTGATTGATTCAATAGCCCCTGAAATATTGCCTTTACTATCATAAATAGGTGAGGCTTTCCCAAACAAAAAGGCTCCTCTGCCATCATATAAACATGGTACAAAACTTTCAGCATAAAGACTATCACCCTCTCTTTTCAGATAATCATACCTAGATTCAATATCTTTCTCAGGTGAGAGTACGAGATCAATTAAAATTGGTCTAGGTTCACCATAAAATGGCAGAGCATAGCTGTAATCACTCTTTCCAATCATATCTTTAGATTTAATGCCTGTCATATGTTCAATAGCCCTATTCCAAGCGATTACTTTTTTTTCTTTGTCAATGACAAAAGTAGCGTCAGGCAGGAAGTCAATTATATCCATAACCCTCTGATGTTCTTCTTTAATCCTATATTCAGCCTGTTTACGTTCAGTGATGTCTAAATTTATTCCAGTTACCCGAATGACTTTGCCATTTTCATCATATAGTGCTTTTCCTTTTGCATTAATCCAGCGGATCTTCCCTGATTTATGTAAAATACGGAACTCCAGATCGAAAGGTTGTTTCTTAGCAATTGCTTCATCTCGTTCTTCTTCAATTCTTGCTATATCGTCTGGATGAACCAGCCCCCGCCAGTCTTGATATGAATGTATCGTTCCCGGAACCAAGCCATACAGGCGTTCAAGTTCTGGCGACCAACTCAATTCTCCTGTCTGTGTAAACCAGTCCCATACACCGATGTTAGCGTTGATCTGCGCTAGTTTCAGTCGTTCCTCATTTTCTTTTAGTGTGATTTCCATGTCATGTTTATAAAGGGCCAGATCAATTGTGAATTTAAGTTCAGTCCTGTCAAAAGGCTTTAAAAGATAGCCATAGGGCTCTGTGACCAATGCCCTCTTAACAGTGGATTCTTCAGAATGCGCAGTAAGATATACGACCGGGATATCAAAATCGTTTTTAATATTCTCTGCAGCATCTATACCATTGATTTTCCCTTTTAGTATTATGTCCATTAAAATAAGATCTGGATTTATCTTGGCTGTTTTCTTTATAGCATCTTCCCCAGAAGAAGCAACCGTGGGAACTTCATATCCCATAGACTCTAAGGTTCGCTGGATATCCATAGCCTCTATGGCATCGTCCTCAACAATTAAAATCTTTGCTTTAGGCATTTTGTTGCCTTCATTTTATTTTAAATTAAGATTTCATTTATAACTTATTTATATTAAAAATTACTCTTTCCTAAAAATAAGCAGACACTCCTCCTGATAAATCGAGGTTCATATAAATCATATAAACTTTTATTGCTCATTGAGCACTATATTAAAATTTAAAAAATTCAGGTGCATGTTAATTCTAATAATTCCCCTATCACTTTAAACAATTCAAAAATTTCAAAAATGAGTTAAAAATTAAAATTCTTCTTAAATTTTAATAATTGATATATTTATACCTTTAGCTCA
>VGTM01000161.1 GCA_016874685.1 Methanobacteriota archaeon | reverse complement strand
TGTCCCATTCTTTATTCTTCAGGCGTTTAGTAATAGTATTAAAGTTAGAGCCCCCGTAGAAACCAGCACCAAGATTATAAGCAAAGCTGAGAAGAGCTCCTCTTTTTCCATCTGACATCTCATTCCAGTGTGGTACTTTACGAAGTGCAGGAAGAAACTCATTCTTGCACTGCTCAATAAGAAGTGCATCCGCTTCTGCCTGTGTTAGTGTGTCACCCATCTTAAAGTGTGACCCATCCTTCTTGCGAGTAGATCCCCAACCAATAGTGATTGGAAGTCCACCAGTGAGGGGGTCGGGGTATGCCTTGAGATGGCATCCTTCAAACTCCTTGATGAGTTTGATACCCATCATAGGAACATCACCACCTGTTACAGGAGCTGCAGCAGCTGGGGTCGCTGGTGCAGCACTAGTCTTTTTTCCGCGATAAATTTCCGCCCAATCAATATTATCTTCAAGATACTTGACTGGGAGATTATCTTCCAACCACTGAACTGCTTTGACGTGGTTAGGATTTCTTTCATCATAAAACTGAAAGAAGTTATGTAAATCAATCCTTGCCATTGTTGCCTCCTATATTCGGAAAATAAATTTGAAACAATTCACTTGCTTCTTTATGTTTACCTTGGTTTGTAAGTTTTTTTACTTCTTCTAAAATCTTTTTTTTGAATTCAGTCGAAGATCCTTCCCCACCCATCATTACCTCCTGGGCACCAGCGGTGCTTAAGAACTGCTTTAGTGTAAACGGTCTTCTTACCGTTTGTCACAGGACCAGTATAGTTATCATTGAGAGAACCATATGGATCATTAATAAAGTATCCCTTACCATCTGGAGTCTTACCAATTACAACACACATGTGCCCACCAGTAGGTGAAGATAGAGAACCCCTGTGAAGGATACCAATAACAACAGGTTTCCCAGCATCGAGACTTTTATCAATATCAGCAAAAGAAAGATTGTAACTAAAGTGTGACTTAATTCCATAACCCGCAAGAACCTTTGTTTGAACTGCGTGGTCGGTTGTGTCACCAATCGCAAATACTTTTTTAACATATTCATCATCACCTTTGATACTACCTGGCTTGAGGAAAGCAAGGCACATAGCACACGATGAAGAGTTACAGGTTCTGTGGGCATCTCTGTAGTTATCTACTTGGTTGAAGTAAGGAACTGCAAGGACCTCTGGTGTTGGTGGTTTCGTTCTGAAAATACCAACCCAATCAGTATCTGAATCATCCATGAATTCAGCAGGAAGGTTATCTTCTAACCACTGAACTGCTGCTACGTGATTTGAATTTTTTTCGTCGTAAAACTTAAAAAAGTTATGTAGATCTAGAGTCATTTTTCTCTCCAAATAAACTGATGAAATACTCTGCGTCAACCACCGCTAACGGTTTTTTTCCATTCTTTTTAATAACGACGAGAGGTTCATAGTCACTAGAGTTGGCAATTGCCTGTTCATAGGCATCCCATATATTTAGCTTCTCCACGTTCTTACACTCAATACTATGGGGAAACTTTAAACGAGCAGCACGAGCCATGATAAGGTCTTCACCACCTGCTCCCATGCTACGAGATTCTATATCTTCTGGATGTACCTCAAGCATCTCAATGAGTTTATCTCTGACCCACTGTTGCAGACGGCGACCCTTTGCTTTTGCTGAACTTGGGTTCATAATAAAAAACCTCCAGATGGAGGTATTTATTACTGTTTACTGTGTCTGTAAAATTTTACTATTGGAGATTTAATTTTGCTAATTGCTATCTTAATATAATAAAATTGACCTTGCCTATATTTTTTATAATATTCTTTAAAATTATACTTATCTATTTTATCTGGTTGAACATTGTATTCATTAATTAAAAATTTTCTTATAGAAGAATTTTCTTCTGCTAAATTTTTTAGTATAATTTTATTTTCACATGGATATTGAACATGTATAACATCATCATATATTTCTCCATTTTCATCAATTGAAAAACAAACAGCTGAAGGAATTTTTATACCACAATTATATGAATCAATTTTATTAATAAAAATATTTAATTCATCTATCATAAAATGATTTGTTTTTAAAAATGATTTATAAGTAAAACAGCATCTAGATAAAGATTTTTTACCAACGTCATATAAACTTTTACATATTCCAAAATCAATTGGGTAATTATATTTGTTGTTTATACCCAATAATTTTAAATGTTCATTGTCATATTGTTTCCCTTCATTTAAAACTAATGATAACCATGGTTCCGTAACACCTCCTGGACTTGGGGAAGTTAATGCTCTCAAAAAATAATTTGACAAATCAAATGGAAAATATCTATTTAAATGTTCTTCCCACTTTCTATACTTACTGTTTTCTTTAGAAAAAATTACATATTTTTTTTCTGAACTTATTTGATATAAGTGTGAGGATATATGATTACCACCCGTTAATTCTTTTTCTATTATTCTAAAATGAATTGTCATTCAGTTGTACCAGGGGTCGGGGATACTCCCATTCTTCTCATCTTTTGTTCTATCGCCCACAGCGCCCATGCTGCTGAGAGGCTGTTGGGTCCATTGTTTTCCAACAACCTCTCCCTCAACTCCATCAGTTTTTCCCACTCTTTTCTTTTCACAGTTTAAAACCAGCGAAAGTATCTTTCTTAACATCTTGTTTAATTCCCCCAATCACATACGATTCAACTTCTGTTTCTTGTGGAGCAACTTGAAGACCCTTAGAAGACAACCAGTGCTGCGTCCATGGTAGAGGATTGTTTGACATAGGAGTATCAAACACAGTCTTCAAACCAATCGCTCTCATACGACGGTTGGCAATATACTCAACATAGGAGTTGAGTAGTTTATCATTCAAACCAATGATGCTACCATCCTTAAACAGATACTGTGCCCATGCTTTCTCTTCATCTACAGTTTTCTTAAACTGCTCTACCGTCCATGCTTCTTCTTCTTTAGAAATTCTGAGAATGTCTGGGTCATCGCCATTAAGCCAGTTTTTGATAATGTTTTGCGTAAGGACAAGATGTTGGCTTTCGTCTCTGGCGATGAGAGAGATAATTTTAGCGGATCCCTCCATAAGTTTAAGCTCGCCAAAAGCAAACGAGCACGCGAACGAAACATAGAATCTAATCCCCTCTAAGATGT
>VGTM01000160.1 GCA_016874685.1 Methanobacteriota archaeon | reverse complement strand
ATAAAAAAAATTAAGAGTTCATTCAAATTTTATGTCATTTTCCTTTTCATCCAGACAGCACCAACAGCAAGACCTAATAGAACACCAATCAGAAGGCCAGATAATAATGGAGTTAAAAAACCTCCGGTAAATCTTGTTGCAGTTAATCGAATCAAACTGCTTTTAATTGCATTTTCATCAGCTGAACATACCAATATTCTGTTTGATAGTTCAGGATGTTTGGATAGAAATTCTTTAACTGTGCCTTGATAAGCCACTGCCAGAATTTTCTTATTTGGACTGGTAAGAGCATGTTCCAGTTCATGGGAAACGGCATCGTCAGATCCAAATTTATATACGGTGACGTTCACTCCCATTTCATCCACCACCTTTTTAGCAAGTTTTCCAGTGGAGTTATCTGCTATTATTATGGTTGATTCATTTGTCACATGTACCCCATGGCCGCTGACTGGCACTTTAAGTCCAGCTATTACTATTATGAAAAGAACAATTAATTTTAAATTTCGCATATACTAACCCCATTCAAATTTTATCCATTTTTTGCAATTCTGGTTTGATTTTATATATTGACATTATGATGAACAAATTAGCGATTCCTTCTATTACTGCAACAAATAAGTAGAAGGGGATCAATGTACTCATTAACATCTCTAAAGTGGCAACACCAGCAGCTAACAGTATTATGACTTGAGTGATGGTAGCCATGATTATTCCCATAAATGTGCCTGAGAAAATACTTAACTTGTCATCAAGGTCTGCAGTGAATTTATAGAAAAGATAAGTTGAAAAACTCATTACTATCCCCATTGTCACAGTATTTGCTCCTAAAGAGGTTATACCTCCCATCCCTAAGAATAAGAACTGTACTAAGAAGCATAAGAAAGCCACGGTGACACCACTTAAAGGACCAAGCAGAATTACTACCAATGGTATCACAAAGAGATGTATGGGAACCCCGAATGGTGATGGTATGGATAGGGAAGACACAACAATTGTTGCTGCCGCTATAATTGCGGTGTTGATGATTATTTTCTCTTTTTCAGCACTTTTGGAAAGCTTAAACAGATATATTGCCAGTGTGACAATGGTTAAAATCCAGTAAATTAAGGACTGCCATAAAGGTATAAGGCCATCGGGTAGGTGCAAATTATTACCTCCTTTTTATAATTTTAGATATCAATTATTACGGGAATGAAAATATTAGCATATATGCTCATTATCTCCAAAAAAAGGATAGGGGTTCAATAGATCTTCTGGACCACATCTTCTTCAGCGAACAAAGAGATTCTTTTGGAAGCGAGTGAAATGCCCATTTTTGAAGGGGAAAGCAAAGAAGACTAAACTAATAACCACAATCAAACCAGCCAATGCAGCATAGCCTGCAAAAGATGTGTTATAGGTTTCAGAATTTGTTTCAGTAGCTTCTTCAGGTGCGGATGCAACAGGCTGATCTCTACTATCACTTCCGGCAGCAGTCTGGCTGCTAGGTGTTTCAGTTTGCACGGATTGTGTTCCATCAGAGTTACTGCCGCTGCTCGTTGAACCAGTACTTGTTGAACCAGTACTTGTTGAACCAGTATTTGGTGAGCCGGTATCTGTTGAACCATTACTTGTTGTGCTATCTGTCTCTGGATCTGAAGGTACTTCTTCTGGGACGCCATGTCCAGGATGTGCTGTTACAGTACAACTTAATGTTAAGGCAAGCACAGTTACAAATATCAAAAGGATCCCTTCTCTTTTCATGTGTTTTATTTTCATTCTTTCTACTCTTTCAAATTGTTAAAAAAAATTGGAGTAATACCCTATATATTTTTTGTGTTATTATTTTTAAGCCGAGAAACTGAAATAAAGTAATACTGACTGAAAATGTAATACTAATAGTGCTTTTTAAGTCCAATTTGTAACACAGGGAAAATCAGAAAAAAATAGGCAACTTTTTTTTAACAAAAAATTATCTAATAATCAAACTTTTTTAATGTGTACTGATGTGTTGTTCACCTTGCCGGTGGGTAAAACCATATCCAACCTCTCAAATCCCTCAAGCACATCATCGGTAACTGGAGCATAAAGGATTGCTCGCATACCACTATAGGTCCGGTAGACGATGGGAGTGGAGCTATCCACCAGCTTTGTTAAATTTGCAAACACCCTTTTTTTAGGTTCAGCCAAGGCAGCTACCATAACAACGTCGTAGTTCAGATTTTTCAATTGGGTTTCGTCTCCCACCACAACCTCTATCTGGGAATATAAATAAAGCTTCTTTAACACCTTCTTTGAAAGTGCAGCTATCTCGGGAATGATCTCTATGCTAACACATTGCACCCAAAATATTCTGTTAAGAAGTATGAGTGTTAGAGGAAGTGGTCCACCCCCTATAAAAACCACTCTTTGGCTAGGTTTAAATTTTATCAGTTGATCTTCATTTCGAATAAGTTCTTTATATCGTTCATAAAAATGGAAGGATGCCAGAGTTCCCCACGGATCCCTTGATTCGATTATCTCCTGGGCTTTTTCCATCTCCAGTTTCTCAGCAATATCTACATAGAATCTTCTTATTATCTTCAAAGCCTCATTCATCTTCTTGTTCTCCAGTATATGCTTGGCCGAGTCGAAATCAATGGTTTCATCGTGAGCAATTTCTTCTATAGAATCCAATATGGGAAGAATTTCATCTAAGGGCATTTCCTTTATCTGGTAGTGATCATATTTCACCAGAGAATTAGCTATTTTTTTAATCCTCTCCCAGTAGGCGTAACAGCTCATGGTGGGCCTCCTTAACTGTTAATTTAATTTCAACAGGTATTCCATCATTTTTCAGACGATATAAAAGATCAGCAGCTCGTGGTGGTTTGAGGTGGGCCTTTCTTAACAGCTTAAGGTTGGTGAATACCTCTTCTGGACTTCCCTCACCAATGATCACCCCATCATGCAACACGTAAATATTGTTGGCGAAAAGGGTGACGAGTTCCACATCATGGGAAGCTATGATAATGGTCATCTTTTCATGGTTCAGCTTGTACAATATATTCATTATCATGTCACCTCCCAAGGGATCCAGTCCAGTGGTAGGTTCATCAAGAACCATGATTTCTGGTTTCATGGCCAGTATTCCCGCAATAGCCACCCGCTTTTTCTCACCACCGCTTAGGTG
>VGTM01000159.1 GCA_016874685.1 Methanobacteriota archaeon | reverse complement strand
CCCCAAATTATAAATTCAGCGAAAAATGCAACTTTAAAGCCACTAGGTAAAATTAAGTTTTGAATAAAACTATACAATATAAAGTCAATTAGGACAAGAATTTTCTTTATTGAATCTTTTATTCACAAGGCTTTATAGAGTTTTCGTAACTCCTATTATTTAGAATGATATAATATGACAATTTCTACTCGCCTGTTCTTTGACATTCCAAGTTCATTTTCATTTTTGGCAATAGGTCTATATTGACCATATCCTGCGGCAGAAAGTCTTTCAGGTTGAATATTCATAAGAGTTAGATATCTTAAAACATTAGTGGCTCGCATGGTAGAGAGCTCCCAATTTGAAGGGAACTGGGGTGTATTTATAGGACGGATGTCAGTGTGTCCTTCTATCTTTATTTTATTTGGTAAACCTTTTATAACTGTTACTATTTGGTTGAGAATAGGATATGCCTCTGGCTTAATCTTTGCCTCTGCTGTATCAAAAAATACAGGAGGATTATCTTGTTTTAGTGTTATAACTAAACCTTCTTTTTCTATTTTGGTTTCTACATATTCTGACATTTTTATATCTTTAATAAGTTCATCCAGTTTTGATTTTACCCCTATCATCCTGAGAATTTCCTCATCGTTATCTTCCGAAGTTCGGGCTATATTTTCTAGAGGTGGAGTCTCCACACTTTGCATTGCTATCTGCCAAGCTGGTAATGCTCCGGTACCACTCAATGCCTCCTGCAAAGAGACAACTACTTCCCTGAATTTTATAGAACTTATAACGGAAAACGACATTAGTAGAATAAAAAAACAGAGGAGTTGTGTTACAAGATCCCCATAAGTCATCATCCATTCATCTGTATTTTCTTCTTCGTCCTTTTTAGGCGTTAAGTGGTACCCTTTTCTCATTTAATATATCCTTTCTATCTTTTTGCATGGCTGACTTTCTCAATGTAGGTGGAAGGAAGGCGATTAATTTCTGGTTAATATATCTTGGATTTACTTGAGCCTGTATCATTAGAATTCCTTCGAGTATTATACGTCTCATTAGTACTTCATCTGCTGTTCGGGTTTTAAGCTTTCCAGCAATAGGCATAAATACTAAATTAGCCATAAGAGAGCCATAAAAAGTTGTTATAAGAGCAACGGCCATTGATGGACCAATAGTTGATGGATCATTTATGTCTTTTAACATTGAAATTAAACCAATGAGAGTACCGATCATTCCAAATGCAGGAGAATATTTTGCCATACTTGTGAATACCCTTTGTCCTTTACTATGGCGTTCTTCCAGAAAAGCCAACTCGATTTCCATAATATCGCGAACTTGCTCAGGATCCGTTCCATCTATAATCAGACGCATTCCAAGACTAAAGAACTCATCTCCCAAATCATATACGCTATCTTCAAGACTTAAAAGTCCTTCTTGACGTGATTTCTCTGCATAGGAGATTATAAGCGGTATTGGAGTGGATGGATCAAATCCATGAGATTTAAAGACATTTATAGCGGTTTTCCAAATTTTTAAAATTTCTGGTAGGGGAAAGTTTATAAGAGTTGCGGCTATGGTTCCACCAAGAGTAATCATAAGTGAAGGTATATGTATGAATGATGCAACTCCAGCACCCTGAAGTATTCCATAGGCGATACATCCTAAGCCGCCAATTATACCAATAATAGTTGCTATATCCATATTCTAATCCAGCTAATATTTTGACTGGATGCTTAGCATTTTCAAGTTAAGCATCCAGCATAAAGTTCCTAACGTTTCAGATTAACAAGCTCTCCAAGTATAGAGTCGCTTGTAGTTATCACCCTTGAGTTTGCTTCAAAACCACGTTGAGCAATCATCATCCTCACAAACTCATTTGCCAGATCAACATTAGAGCTTTCCAATGCCCCCGGAACAATAGAAGCTCTGATTTCCTCTCCAGCATAACCCATTTTTGGCATTCCAGAGTTTGCTGAAATATCATATAGATTACTGCCTATTTTGGTTAGTCCTTCTGGATTACTGAAGTCTGCAAGAACTAATTGAGCAAGTTTTTGGGTTATACCATTACTGAAAGTGCCAACCAATGTTCCTGATTCATCAAATCTCATACTTTCTAAGAGACCTGCCCCGTAACCATCACGTTCAGAAGCAATTGGGCTAAAATTATCCGAAAATTGAACTAATTTCGAGAAATCTAGGCTTATAGTTTGAGGTGTCGTCGCCCCATTTTTAAATGATATTTTTAGGCTTGCATTAGTGGGTGCATCAGGAGCATTATTATCTATTTTACCATTGCTTTCAAACTTCAATTTATTTTTTTCTGCAGGTTCCAGCGTATTGCCATTTCCAGGGGACAACTCAGCCCTCCATGACCATTCATTGTCAGTAGCTTTTTCGAATGTAACCAAAATATTATGAGTATTTCCTAGTGAATCATAAGCCATTACTGACATTTGATATGAATCATTCGCTTTTGCTTCAGAATTAAGGTTCCCGGTAAGTGATATTTTAGATGTAGCTTTAGCTGGGGCTAAAGTATTTGGGTCAACGGTGATATTATCTACCCTTGCTGATGAAGTTATTTTCCCAGAATTATCAGCCATTCTTCCCTGCACAACAAATCCAGTTGCGGGATCCACAAGGTTTCCAGCAGCGTCAATGCCAAAGCTACCGTCACGAGTGTAATATTGCCGATCCCAATTTTTCAGGATAAAAAATCCATTGCCCGCGATTGCAAGGTCATTGGGATTAGATGTTATCTCTATACTACCTTGAGTAAAAGGACTACTTATACTCCCAATACTTGAACCATTACCTATCTGCATAGGATTTATCCCGCCTTTAGAGGATGTTGGAGATGTCCCGGCTCTTAAATATAATGATAGAGAATCTGCAAATGAAGCTTGGTTTGCTTTATAAGCAGGTGTGTTAATGTTGGCAATATTATTGCCAACTACTTCTATTGCCATTTGATTGCTTTTTATACCTGAAATTCCTGTAAATAATGACCTGATCATTAGTGTTGCCTCCTATTTTATTCAAAGCTATCAGCTTATTTGATATTTTTTTAAGCTGATTATTTGTTTACTGGCATCATCCCTAAGCGAGGGAAATGCGCGAGGCTTCCTCTTACGAGGTCCAGCCCCTTTTGATTTTAATTACAAAATCACAGTGCTATCAATATTAGTGAAGATTTTATCTTATATTTACCACCAGAGCTAAATCTTTTAGCAGGATTAATGATTCTTTTGAGCCTTTTATTTCAGCCTTTTTTGTAGCCTCATTGATCATGCTTATTTCCTGTGAAGTTATATTTATATTCTGC
>VGTM01000158.1 GCA_016874685.1 Methanobacteriota archaeon | reverse complement strand
CATACATCACAGGTATAGCCTGCTGAGCTGGTGAAATTCCCACACAATAATTAGGATGGTTTGAGGAAGGCAAATGAATTGCTTTGGCCCTTATGATGTTGGCGTTGTCACACCATACAATCCGTAAAAAATCAATTCTATAGTTAATTGATTTTGGATCATTAACTAATGATTCTGCAGATTGTACTTTTGATTCATATTCAAACAAGTTTAATTCATCTAATACATCTTTATCAACTAATTTGTCTTCATTATCTTTGTTGATTTTATTATTCATTTGAATCATCTGATGATATTTATTTCTTTTTGTGATAGGGAATTAGTGGCTAAGTGATATTATTTCTAATCAGTAATAAATTTATTTTCTTCCCTAGATCTCCTTTTCACGAAATTATTCCAGAGGATTCAAATAATATAAAATTAATATAAAATGTATAACTGATATTAGAAATAAAAAAAATTAGGGGGAGGTGTTTTTTTTGAATGCTCTTATAATCTACAAATCTTATCATAATATGAACACTGAAAAGGTAGCCATGGCCATGGCAGAGGCCATTAACGCGAAATTGGTAAAAGTTGAGTATGCACAGCCCGAAGAGCTGGATGAATACGATCTTATTGGTTTTGGTTCAGGTATTTATGCGGGTCGTCCACATAAAGATATATTCGCATTTGTAGAAAGAATGCCCCCAATGGAGAAGAAAGTATTTGTTTTTTCCACGTCAGGAACATACAGGGATGATTATCATAATCCACTCAAAGAGAAACTCGTAGGAAAAGGATGTGAAATTGTAGGTGAATTTAACTGTTACGGTGAGGTTAGACTTCTAAATTTTAATTTGGATCTGAAAGGGCCGCTGGGGTGGTTTTTAGGTAAAAACAAAGGACATCCTGACAAAGAGGATCTAAAAAATGCTCGAAATTTTGCGAAAGGTCTTTTGAATTGATTTGGATCAAAAAAACCGTGTCTTTTACCAACTTACGTTATTATTTTTTTAAATTTCTTAAATTAATTTTAACTGGAATTCTACAAATCTTTTTTATTATATTTTTCTAAGTCATCTAATATCCAATAAAGCATGTCTAAAAATAAAAACAGTTTAGTTGAAATCTCAATTGAATGGTAATTCAGATATTGACCATGAAATAGCGGATGACGGTATAAATCATCAAAATTTTTAGGTTTTGAAGGTTCAAAACTTTGATAAAAGTTCTCCAGTTTCTTTTCTAAAAATTCCAAGTTTTTCTTTTGTATGAAACTTTCAAGCCCTCTATTCTCTGAAATTGATTCTTCATATCTTTTTTTAAGCGCCTCTTTGTATGGATGGATGCTATGTTCTGAAATGTAATCAAGATAACTTCTTATAACTCCTTCAACTTGTATAGTTAAAGTAGGTACAGTTAGAGTATACTTCGATTCTTTATGTGCCCATAAGGCGTCTTGGAAAATCTTTTTATTATTGGAAAAAGATTCTAACTCCCAACTATTTAAAATGTCTTCTAATTCTTTACATTCATCTTTATTAAAATATTCAACAATCTTCTTTGTCAGTAACTTGGGTGTTATTCTATCTTCTAAACCCTGTAACTCAACATGGAAGAAGTCATCAGGTAAACTGAGTATAAACCACCATCCATTATCACACAATATTTTAGCTTCTTTTTCTAAATATGGCTTATCATAATTTTTGAAAATTTCATCATTAGCCTTAATTTGAGCTGCTGCTATTTTTGAAGAAAGAAGTTTACCTGCATTACTTAAAGTTGTATTAAATGGAGAAATTAAAGGACTAGGTATAAGATTAAAGGAGTTTAGTAGTTTTATTCTGCTATATTCTGAATTTCTTAAAATCCTGTTTAATTCGCTGGAGTTGACTTTATCACTCCTCCAATCTTTATTATTATTCTATATTTTATATGTTTATAGCATAAACTTTTTGAAATTGTTCAATGACTTTCGGATTTCTTACTTCGTTAAACTATCCTATAACGAAGTTAGTATTTCTCTGTTAATAGTATAATATAATAAATAAAAAATTTTTATTTGTATGAAATGACTAAATTACGATTAATAAAATAATTGGAGATTAGATTCAAAAAAAATATCAATCGGTGAATAGAATATTTTTTGAAATTTTTTTAGATTTTTACTAAAATTCAATAGCTATTACCTACCAGTTCAAAATCAATTACCCATACCTTCACATCATCATCCCAGAAATCATTGATTTCCTTAAAAGCTTCTTTGAATTCCTTAAGGGAGCTATAACCCTCTTTTTTAACATCTTCCATTGTTAAATTCCCTAATATCCGGCTCCTAACCTCTAATATTTTAATACGTGTAGGTGATATGTCAAAAAAGCTTAATTTTGCTTGATGTATTGATCCAATTTTCCAGCGTTTTCTACCTGTCCTTATTGTCTGGGTTTTTTTACCATCTAATATCATCTGAAATTCATTTTTTTCAAAAAGTATCATAGAAATGTTCCCTCAAGTCATAGAGAGTTATTACCTATTTGATCACATCCCTATACATTATAACAGAAAAATATACAGCATCAGTATGATCCTTCAGTGTAAATGAATCTGTGGCAACAAGCCACCCTTCTTTAGATAGTTCATTTACCTTTTTATCGAACTTTCCTAATTTACCACCTAAAAGTTTATATTCTCTCATATTTTGTATACCTCCTTAAAATTTTTTTCTTTTCAAATTTATAATTTTCTATGGGCACATGATTTTATGGAATCTAAACTTGGGAGGTGTCATATAATATTTTATAACTTGAAAAATTAAATAGGGAGATGGTTTTTTGCATGTTATCTTAGGTTGGTAGGATAGGAGATGTATATACAATATGTAAGATTGAGAGCATAAAAGTGAGATGTACCCTGAAGATTTTCATAGAACCTCTCTATTTTATGAGAAACTGGAATCAGTCGATGAACATAAAAAGTTATGTAAAATTATTAATAAAATTTTTTACACTGAGTTTGAAATATATGGTAGTGTTTACATTTGGGGTGATTGATAGTATATGCACTTTGAAGTCCATTTTAGACTCCAAGACTGTAAACAAAACCAAGGTGGGCTGTGCTCGTTACCTTTAATCTTTCAATTAGGCACCAATAAGGTTAAAAAGTAGCCCTCCTTGATCATTTTAATCAATATAAAATTTATGGACCATTGAATCCCTAATTTTGTTTTGTTGGAGTAGTTGTGGACTAAATATAAGTTTAATTAAATATTATATTATAAAAATTTTCAAAAAAAGTTGAGCAGTTAATTGCCTAGAAAAGATCTTCAACTCATATATTTTTCAACAGTTTGGTATATATGT
>VGTM01000157.1 GCA_016874685.1 Methanobacteriota archaeon | reverse complement strand
ATTCATCCCACTGAGGATCTTGATAAGGTTATTACTGCACTTTCTAATATATTCGATTATGATGAGATTGAAATTGGGGAAGATTTCGTTTGTATAAGTGGTGGTGTAGAATCTCTCAACAATTTAAAAGAATCCTTAGAAAAACGAAGAATTCGGGATACGGCGCGAATAATAATAATGAAAGGTAGCAGAGATAACCTGATTTTTTTTAGTTTAAGCAAACAGGCAGCATTGGTTGGGATTCCTAATTTTGTGGAAGGAGAACTATCTCCACTTGGTGAAATAGAAGTTACAATAAAAACCGATGATCTAGCTAGATTCATAAACTGGATCACACCCACAAATAAAACCGACATTTGAAGGATTATTAGGAGTATAATTGTTATTTTACAATTTAAAAAAAAATATTATATAATTATTAAATTTAATAAGCCTTCTCTTCTAAAACTGCTTTTTTAATGGAAAGGAAACCACTATCTTTTTTCCATATTTTATCTGCTTTGATTATTTTGATACTCTTTTTGAATATAGGGCAATTTAGGACAAGTGTTTCGGCTTCCCCTCCTTCAAAGGCCATGTGTATCCCATATTTCTCATTTAAATTTGTCAGCTCATCAAGGAGGTTTTCGTCAATCTTTCTGCCAAGCCAGGACTCATCAAGACCTTCTGCTGAAACACTGGTTATTATAACTTCAAATCCTAATTTTATAAGCTCTTTTAAGTACTCTTTTGGATCCATATGCCATAGAGGAGTGCATGATTTGAATCCAAGTTCGTCACAGATTTTATCGATTCTTGATTTTTGATATGTGGACGAAATTGCTCCCGAATATATTCCAACAATTTTTTTTTGCTTTAATTCTTTCAAAACCAGTTTAAGGTCCTCTAATTCTTTTTCTTTTTCTCCTTTGGTAACACCTTTTATCAAAGGGATCTCTAAGGCTTCTGATGAGAGTTGTGTGAGATGAATATTAGGTACATGGTACATGTAGGAATGAGGATTATCAGATATCATAGACACCAAATATTCTACATCATTCCCGGCTTCTATGGCTTTATATACAGCCATTGTACTATCTTTTCCTCCCGAAAAAAGTGTAGCAATTTTCATCAACTATATCCCTTATTCTCTCTTTAACAGCTTATTTTTCACAATTGTAAATATTCTCATAATAGTGTCAATGAAAATACCTACTAAACCTGCTAAGATTCCTATAAATCCGCAAAAAATAATTATATTTGATTTATTAGGTAATATCTCTTTAAGACCTTTGATTTTTTCTTCTACTGGACCATTTATACCAGTTATAACTATATCTTGTTTTGATAGTTTATCTATCACCTGATCCACCTTTGATGCTTCCACTTTAACAGAAACATGAACAATGCTGTATTTTACACCTATACCTGAAACCAGTATCATCCATTTTGATAGTTTATCTATCACTTCCTCAGGATTGCTGTTATAATTGATTTCCAGTAGTATTGTATCGTTTCCAGAAATCTTTACAGATTTTATGTCTTTATTGCTGGTGGGGATGCGTTTTTCAAATCTTTTTGCCCAAGTATTTGAAAATGGAAAGGTTTTAATGATTATACTGCTGCTTTCAATACCTTTAACACCTTCAATGCTTTTTGTATCCTCTATAAATTTAACAATATCCATATTAGTTGAAATTTCCAAATCTATAGTTTCTGTACTGTTTTCAGTGTATTGGTAGAAATATCTGGCAGTATTTGGGATATCATCAATTATAGGAGATATGAAAAAAGCGCCTCCAATTGCACCAACCAAAAATCCAAGAAATATCACGAACAATAGATTTTTTTTGCCGATTATTGGTGTTAGAAGAGCCGTAGAAAATATAAAAACCAATAAAATAAAAAATAGGACTATCATTATGATTGTAGTGAGTGGGTCCATGGTTTCATCTCTATTTTATCTCTCTAGTTTCTAATATGTTCCCTGTATTTGCATCTATAACTACTTCTTTAACTACTTTATTATATCTGAGTAGTGGAACCACCCATACCGCGTAACTGTTATCATTTATAGTAATAATTTCACCTCTTGGTTCACCTACAGTATATCCAGGTTCTGATGCTATACTCTTGGCTTGTTCCTTAGTTATTTTAAAATCAGTAGTGTTACTCGTGGTGTTGGAAGTAATGTTGGAAGTGGTGTTGTTTGCTGTCGTCACATTATTGGAGTTTGGGTTATTTGAGGTTACAGGATATTGCATTGACTGATTTTCAACAGTTAAATTAGATTGGGGCTTAAAAGGATCAAAAGCGTAAATCAAAATTATGAGTGTTACAACCCCCAAAACAATTAAAGCTTTCTTTTCCCAGTTTAGATCCAGATCCATTAGAAAACACCTGTTAGTACAATGTGAAGGTTATAGTTCCATTTTGATTTTTTATTATGTATCTTTGACCTGTGGTCATGTTTACATTGGATATACTGGTTGGTATCAAAGTCATATTAGTAGTTTTTCCATTATAAGTAATTATTAAAGTTCTGGTGGTATTATCTACTCTGGCAGTAAAAGCATAATCAGTGGGGAGTGTAATATTAATGGCATAACCATTTCCATTTATATAAACAGTGTTTATGGTTTCTGCTATCCTTTCACCCAGCATTCTTGCCTTTCCGAGTTCACTGGTATTTGTTTTAGTCATTTCGCTACTGATCATATTCACGAATCCAACTGCAATAATCAGGAATATTAAAGTTGCAAAAAGAAGATCAGCTGTTGCAATTCCTTTGTTATCATCTCGCAATTTTATCACCGATTAATGATTATTGGTAAGGGTTGTTTTGAAGATTAAATATGTTCTGGTAGGTGGTTGAAAGATAGAATATAGAACCTGTGGGATCGGCCATTGTCTCTGTGACTGGAGGGTTACGTACTTGTACAGTATAGGCACCGATAATATTACTGAAATATTCACGATCCAAGCGGGATATATCGGCTCTCTTATGATCTTCCAGTAAGGGGTCTCTAATTATAAAAGTACTCATTCTCGTGTCTGCAGGACTGGTTGATGATGTATTGGTTCTATTTTCCAACCGATCAAAGAATGATAACCCATAAGAGTCTGGGAAGTAATAAGGACGTTCTTCTATTCCACTGGGGTTACCTGTGCCATTTAGACAATCCCATAAATACTGTATTCTGAAATTAGTTTGATCAACTGCATCATCAAACCTGTATTGAGGTGGATAACCTCCATAAGCTGGTACATAATATGGGTATTTGTAGATAACATTACTTGTTCTTTGTTTGCAATTCATCCAGATATAAGGATCCTCTAAACCTTCAATGGAAACATAAGCAGTAA
>VGTM01000156.1 GCA_016874685.1 Methanobacteriota archaeon | reverse complement strand
TAATGCCTAAATTACAAGAAATAATTGGTTTAAAGGAGGTTCCGCACTTTACTACCTTGCAGAAGTTTTTTAAACGTTTTGGATCCCACTTTTTTGATGAAATGCTGGAACAAACTGTGGAATTATTCGATATAGAGAAACCATGGGTGGCGGTTGATGGAACAGGACATTCCTGTGACCAAGCTAGCCTGTATTACGCACGTAAAATCGAAAAACAAAGCAAAAAATGGAGGAAAAGCTACACTAAAAACCAAATAGCAATTGACACGCAAACACAGGTTATATTAGCCCATAAAGTGGCTCGGGGACCTAGACATGATTCTAAAGATGCAATACCAACCATAAGAAAAACCAGAAAATATAAACCATCCGGCTTCAGTTTAGACAAAGCATTCGACAAAGAAGAAATCCACAGAGTCATACACGAAGAACTGGAAGCAACCAGCATGATACCACCTAAGAAAAGAGTAAAAAACGGTAAATATCGGTTAAGCATGCAATCCCTTTTCAGCAACCCCAAATACCACCTCAGAAGCCTGGTAGAAACAGTGATATCAGTTCTGAAAAGAGTGTTCGATGATAAAAACCAAAGCCGAAGTGACCGACTAAGAAATAAAGAAACCAAACTACGAAACAGCTGCTATAACATATACCGCTACGCAAAACACTTATCCATTCAAAATCTAAAAATGATTTCTACAGAGCCGTTTTTTTGTAAATTTTTCACTTAAAGCATGGTATTTTATCATATATTAGATTTATATTTAGATATTCACTCTTTTAAAAATCATCAAACCAGATTAATCGTTAAAACGTTCAAATAATTATTTTTAAAGATTTCAGATGGTTTAGAGCACCATGGAGAACTCTTAGTGTATATAAAAATCAGGGGAATATGTGATATGATAGCAAACCTTTATATATTGTAACTGAGAATCATTATACTACAGCGGGGTGGGGTAGTCTGGTGATCCCGCGGGGCTCATAACCCCGAGAGCCCTAGTTCAAATCTAGGCCCCGCTATTCTTTTTATTTTTTATTAATATGGCAAAACTAGATATAGCTTATATTTTTTCGGTTTAAATTGTGAAATAAAGCTATCTGGCGACATTGTTATTAGTCTAGGTCTAAAAAAATGGAAATATAACTGCATGGAATAAATAAAATATTTTAGATTTTAAGAAAAATCCTGATAAAAGTGAAATTTTTCATGTTGAATCGAATTAAATGGTAGATAAAGTATAAAAAAGTAAATAATGGACTTAAAGTTATTACCACATTCAAAAACTTCTAATTGTTGAAGCATTCCCAGTTGATTCACGTTATCCTGCCCTTGTTTAATATTTCCTCAAAAAGTTCCCTAATTCTTGTCTTATTGCTATCATCCCCCCTTCAACTAACTTCATGTTATATTATCTATTGATTAAAAGTATTTAAAATTCAAAAAATTTATTTCATGCGAGTAATTTAAGTAATATCATGTCTTCTGATGAGAAAAAAATTAGTCGGGTGAAAAGGTCTAAAGAAGAAGCGAAGATTAGCTACGATAAAATGAGTAAATGGTACGACCTCATGGCAAAACCCGAGAAAAAATTTGTCATAAGCGGCGTGGAGAAGCTGGATGTACAGGAAGGCGAGAAAGTTTTGGAGATAGGCTTTGGTACTGGTGATGCACTTTTAAATTTAGCTAAAAACGTTGGGAGATCAGGGCGAGCTTATGGGATTGACATATCGGAAGGGATGCTTAAGGTTACCCAGTCCAAACTGGATAAAGCAGGGTTAACTGACAGGGTAAATCTAGTCATGGGGGATGCTTCTATACTTCCCTTCGACCACGAGTTTTTTGATGCTCTATTTATGAGTTTTACCCTGGAGCTTTTTGACACTCCAGAGATTCCTTTATTACTTGGGGAATGTAGGCGTGTTCTAAAAACCGGGGGACGAGTAGGAGTGGTAGCCATATCAGAAAGAGGAGATGATAACATAATGATGAAGCTTTATAAATGGGCTCACATGAAGTTCCCCTCTTATGTGGATTGTCGCCCTATTTGCACCGAAAAAGAATTGAAAAAAGCGGGTTTTAAAATAAAAGATGTGGAAAAGCGGACGATGTGGAATTTACCAGTGGACATAGTAATTGCAGAAAAATAAACTTAACCCTAAAGCCTTAAAGAAAATCTTTATATAGAGAAAAAAAATCTTTATATGGGCAAATGTTCAATTTAATAAATGGATATGTTAATAATCTTATGAGGATTAGGGGTTAATAACCTCGAGGGCCATAACCCGAATCTAAATTTCTTTATTAATTATTTAATGGCAAGCCGAAGGGCAGCTACCGGTTTCTGGAGATCTGATCTGCAGTTAAACTGAGGAAACTCCACCCATCCTACAGAACCACGGTGTTGAAAGACACATGTTGAGAGGCATGACTCTGAAGCAGAAACGATACGTCTTCTGGTGGATGAACATGATGCGAAAGCTGAGAGACGCCAGAAGGAACGGTGAAACGGTCATTCCGTGGGATGCAAGGGTAAATACTGTCTATGAGTACTGTATGAGATGGAGGTAGCCCGCATAGATGAATGCTGCCGAAACAGAAGGTGGGTTACTCTCGGCATGCCATTTTCGAGTTTAAGAGCTTATGGAGGTTCTGGAGGGGTACTGTTAACTGCTTTTTGTGTTAAATAACCAGCATGACTTATACCTAAAATAGCGATTAAACCTGCTGGTAACACAGGAAAACTTGTGAATTCTGCAGGCGAGGTTGAAGATATTTGATTAAATAACAGAACTATGTAAGCAAGTGCTGCAATAATGGTAAAGAAGAACATCTGAACTTTTGCCATGTTAACAAATTTTTTATCTACTAATTCATCTCCGGTGAAAATTTGTTTGAATTGAGCTTTATTAGCAACATAAACAGTTCCAATATAATTTTCTTCTTTTATACCATTCGTATATCTTTTGTTTGGTTCAATAGTCTTTTTTTGGCTTAGAATTAAAGGGGTACCAACTAAAGATGTTGTACTAATACCAAGAAGGGCCCAGAGTTGCCAGTCAATTCCAATTCCCAAAGCATCAGGGACACCAGCGTGTATTCGTGATAGTGCAATTGTCAAATAACCTGAAAGGATAATCACAGTCCATATAACAATTTGAAACCTTGAAAGACTCATTTCATTTCGTTCATCAATAAGAATTCCTGCATAATGCCCATTTATCCGAATTCCTATAGCTGTCAGGAATACCAGCATTGTAAGAGCCACTATAATCCAATTAACACCCGTTGGACTGAACGGTAGAAAAAATCCGCACGCTAACATTATAACTAATGAAATAACAGCAATTACTACTGTCCAACCACCACTCAAATTTTCATCCATTAATCACCCTCCAAAATACATTTTTAAAACAAAGATATGTATATTCCAAAAGTTTGTGCAATTTATATTAATTGTGATATATATTTTTTTT
>VGTM01000155.1 GCA_016874685.1 Methanobacteriota archaeon | reverse complement strand
CCCACTTAAATCTATCACCAAGAGAGAGTAATCTCTGATCATGAGTAAAAATTACATCATATGTGTTTTCAATCAATTCACGATTTTGAATAATATTTTCTACAAGTCCAGGTTTAATAAACTTAGATTCAAGGAGCCAAAGATATTTTGGTCCGATATTTTCATCATTAATACCAGTATCAATGGTATCATCAATATAAAATGTTCCATCTCCACCATCTTGAACCCATTCAATATACTTAGATTCTTTTCCATGAACAGAATATCCTTTATTTCCGTTCGTAAGATGTGTAAAAGTATTACCTACTAAGTTAAATTTTTTCTTCATGGAATAACCAAGTCAAGTGTAATTGGATTGTATTGAGATAATTTCAACTCAAGACTATTCTTTGTATATAGATCGTTTTCAAAATGAGACCATTCGTAAAGTGCTCTAGATGGGTCTTTCATGTTCGGATCTTCAATATCATAATAAAAAATAATTTTTAAACATTCAAAATATTTTAAAAAATCAAAAATTCCAGACCTTTGGCCAATTGTAACAAGATTTTTATGTTTAACAACAAAATCAAATAAATCCTTAATATCTGGTTTATCAAGATTCTTCGTGTTTTTAAAGAGTTTTTCTTTTAGATAAACATCAGATTTTTTAGTAGTATTTACATACACTTCATATCCTTTTTGCTTCATCTTATCAACGATATTATCCCAAAAATCATCTGGAAACTGATAACTATCTCCTCTCTCAGGAAATAAAATACACGTTTTATTTTCTATGGACTTATTATCTTTTTCATACTGTAATATTCTTTGATAAATTCCGCAAGTTTCCAATCGTTGATAAAAAAACCAATCTCTTGGTGGGGCATGTATAATTTTTAATTTTGAAATCTGTTCAGCAAGATGTATAGTGTGCGGGGCAAATCCATGCTTTGACATTACTACATCATCTTGTGGAATTGGATATCCGTTCTGAAGAGGATAGACAACCACCTCTTCACATTTAGGATTTTTATTAGCAAAGTCATCTAAAATAAATTTGATAGCAGAAAGATTTCTGGGCGGACAAAGAATTTTATAAGGTGTTGGTGATTGAGATTCTAAAAACAAAACCGCATTAAGAGCATCTCCCATTCCCCATGCCATCAAGTACCAATTTTCTTTTTCAAAGATAGATTGATCTATATCATTACAATTTTTTAATTCACTATACTTTACTGCCATAATAGATTTTCCAATTCATTAAAAGTTTGTCTGCTACTTTGGGAATGTATGTTTCTTGCTTTATAAATTCTTCTATTATAAAAAGATTCTAGATCATCTTTATGACAATTATTATTGATCTGAGCAATTATAACTTTATCTTTATTCGTAACGATATTATTGTGCATCGCTGAGAACATAAACGGACCATTACATCTTCCAATAATAATAGAGCAATATGTACTTAAATATGAATTATGCAATATATCGCATTTATGTTTTCCAAAAATATCAGAAGTGTAGTGAAGGTTATTATTCAGTGCTAGTTTAGTATCAATATCTTCATTGTTAGTATAGAAAAAATCCACATTAGGAAATAAATTACAAACTCTAATAATATAACTTTTCCAGTCTTCGTTATCTGTTTGACTTGACTTAACTTTTTGATTGAAAATCAAAACTTTTTTTGTACTTGACTGACAAAAAAGAGAAACTAATTTTTTACTATCAGTACTTATATTATAATTTAAATTTAATCCCAAATTACCTGGAATTTGAACATTAAAATTATATTTTTTATAAATTTTTTTCCAATAAAATCTCATTATGGAAAAGTGATCTTCCAGTAAATACTCTGGAGGAACAACCCATCCAGAGTATTCAGAATTACACATCCAAGTAGGAATATTAATGTCTCCACACAGAGAGTCAGTTGGTATTAAACCATTCACACATGTAATTAAAGTATTATCAAAGAGTGTCATGTTACCATGAACACACTGATAATATTCATTATTTGGATATTTTTTGATTAACAAATCTATGAAGGGAAGAGTTATCAATAAATCTCCAATGTGTCCCTCAGTGTAGAAACATATTTTCATATTAACCTTTATAAAGTTTCACAGAATCTTCACGGAGAGAACGACCAGATTCAATAGCATTATCGACCATAAGATTGACTGCCTCAACATAACGGGGGCGTTTTACTTTGAAACAAATGTCACACTTCTTTTTGATAAGTGCAATTTCCTCATCGGTTACTGCTTCACGCATGGTGTCTTCCAACATCCACATACGAATATGAAGGATTACTAATTTTTCAACAACTTCAGCAAGATTATCAGTTTCAATATACTGTGCTGGTTCTTCAGGAATCTCACGATTTTCAAGAACATCTGCTACTCTTTCCTTAATAAACTCATCAAGAAAATTTCCAAATTTTTTTTCCATATTAGTTAAATTGCTTTTTGTAAACTTCAATAAATTTTTTAGTTTGATCTGGTAGATAATTTTCAAAATTATCTAAATCATTAACGAAGTTAAGAGTATTGCGATAACCAATAACTTCATTCTCAAGATTTTTTACAAGATCTTGGGCATTTCTTTCTTGATATACTGATGCTTTATTGTAAACAACAGAATCTGGATAAAGATGTTGGAAGTAATATGATGCCCAGATGTCATCCATTCTACCAATAAATGGGAAAAGAAGATAGTCCCTAATATACTTTCCAGAGATGAAAGTATTTTGACTATTAAATGCTCCCATTTTAGTTCCAGCATATGGACCCTGGACATCAAACTTAACGATAGGTCTTACTGACAATCTAGCGATAGCATCAATATCAGGGTCACCATCCCAAAGATCAGCTTGAACTAAAACTTCCCTTTCAGTTTTTCCTTTATATTGAACTCTATTACGATAAGGAACATTTTCAATAGGATATCCACGATGCCAAACTTCGTTCACATTTGTAACACTAAGAGGGTCAAAAATGTGATACTCTGGTTCATACAAATCGACGGTTACTTTTTGTCCGACTAAAACATTTTTTCCCCATTCTTCATATGGGATATTATCATCATCAACTGTTGCGATAACATCAGCACCCATGTTGTATGCTTCAACAAATCCAATATTTCTTCGTTGAATTGTTTTCCATCCAATAACTTCACTTAATTCTGGATATTTTTTTTCTTGTTCTTCAGGTGAAAAGTAAATGCAGTCAACTTTTTTATAAGCATCGTGTGGGGTTTTTAAATCCCCAATAACAATAAGACTCCAATTTTCTTTCTTAGAATATTTAATTAATGCCTCAGTGGGAGGATTGATTGTGGTTGTTACGATAATTTTTTTCATACAGGATGGTGCATTATTTTACCTTTATAAACTTGCTTGTTGATCCAATCATAAGTCTTGCGAATTCCCTCTTCGAGAGTTTGAGAATAATCCCAACCAAGTCTCTCACGGATCAAATCATTGTTAGAATTACGTCCTCGAACACCTGTCGGTGCATTTAAATTATGTTTCCTTTCA
>VGTM01000154.1 GCA_016874685.1 Methanobacteriota archaeon | reverse complement strand
CGGCATAGCATATGTTCATCATAAAAAGACAGATGAATATACATGCTATGTATTTTAGCATATTTTCTGGTTTCAAATTGAGTCCCCTTTATGGCAGTACTATGGTCTTTGTTACTCATTTAATTTAAATTTTTTCGTTTAAGCAAAAAAAATGAAGAAATTGTAAAAGACACTATCATAAGATATGTCTCCAGGTTTAAAAAACGAAAAAATTTTGTATAAATTGAAAAATAAGATTTTTTAAGTTTAGATCAAAGATATTCTGTTTCTAAATATCTAAATTAAACTCTAAATTTTATTATTTAGAATAAAAATCTTTATTAAATGGGTAATCAATTTTAATTTAAAGATGTAATTTATTATTCGATGATCATATGTATGAATATATTAGATAATAATAGATTAATAGAAGAGGGTAAAATGGAAGAAATTCCCATAACAGACAATCACATACATGTGGATCCATATAATGGTGAAGGCCCAGTTCCAGTAGCAGAAAAGTTTCAGAGGGCTGGTGGAAATATTATGATAATCCCAAACAAGCCCACATGGACAGTTGGAAATTCATGCAATTTAAGGACTGCTATGGAAATGGTTATAAGATACGTTAATGAGATAAACCAGAATACAGATATTAAAGCATTTGCAGTTGTGGGACCTCATCCAGCAGAACTTACAAGAATTATAAAAAAAGGTATGGAACTTAAAGAGGCAGAAAAAATCATGATGGAAGCAATGGGTATTGCAGGAGAAATGGTTATAGAAGGTGAAGCTATTGGAATAGGTGAGGTTGGAAGACCACATTATGAAGTTTCTGCCGATGAATTGGAGATACACAACAGGCTCATTTTAGGTGCAATGGAGATAGCATCAGATGCAGATTGTGCTATACAGCTCCATACAGAAAGTGCTAAAGCTGAACAATTTCAAGAATTTGCAAAAATGGCAGATGATGCTGGCATGGAAAAGCATAGAGTTATAAAACATTTTTCAGGACCATTTGTTCAAAAAGATGAGAATTATGGTCTTACTCCTTCACTTATAGCCACAAGAAAAGTGGTTGTTGAAGGATTAAAAAAAGGGAACAATTTTCTAATGGAAACAGACTATTTGGACGATTCAAGCAGGCCTGGAGCTGTTCTTGGACCCAAAACAGTTCCAAGACGAACAATTGAACTTATAAGAAAAGAAATTTTGACAGAAGAAGATGCCTATAAAATTCATGTTGAAAATGTAGAGAAGATCTATGATATTAATCTTGATTTTTAGATGTTTATTTTAAAATTTTTTTTATAATAATATTTTAAATTATTTCAGATTATTTGTTAATTTGAATCTAATGGCCTCCACCGATTAGAAAACTTACAAGACTTATAAGCACTCCAATAGCCACAATTTCCAGGCTTGTCTTTAAGAGGCTTTCCCTTGAAACCTTTCCTAGATATATACCTAAAAAAACCAAAGCAACAAAACAAAGTGAAATTGTAGTTAAGATAGCATCTGTTCTATTTTCAATGAGCAAAAATGGCACTACTGGAACGAAAGAACCTGCGAAACTTGAAAATCCATGGGTGATCATGCTCATATAGATTCTTTTTTTGGCCTGCTGATGGATTAGGGTATCATCAAGGGATCTCTCTTCTAGAACCATCTTTTTCTCAAGTTCTCTGATTGTACGCGCTTCTTCTGCACGTTCACCTATAAAAGAACCGAATGCGTTTGACATTGCCAGTGCCATGCCCCCGCTTAATCCAGTAAGACCTATAATATAATTGGGAATGTTTACTCCACCAACACTCGCCACACCACTTGCAGCCAGCGTCACTCCCATAACCGCCAGGATTCCATCTAAAGAACCTAATGCAACGTATCTACTCATTTTAAAGTATTCTTGGATAAATTCGCGGATGTTCATTTTTTTGGGTTTCTCCTCAAAAGCAAAATTTTGAATTTAAAAATTATTCTACAAGTTTCTTAAAGTCTTCATCCTTCAAAAAATATTTGAAATCTTTATCTTTTTTAGCCATTTCTTTATATTTAGATTCAAGTTTTATTGCTTTATCTAAATATTCAATAACATTCTCTTTATTATTTTTTAGTGAATATAAACATGCTTTGTTATACCATGCTCCAGCATTTTTTGGATTTAGTTTAATTGCTTTATTTAATGCTTCAAGTGCTTCTTTATGACGACCTAGTCTTATGAGTGCTTCACTTTTGTCAGTCCATTTATTTGTGTCCTTCGGATCAAGTATTATTGATTTTTCATATGCTTTAAGTGCTTCTTCACATTTGCTAATTTTTCTTAGACCAATACCCTTATAATACCATGCTCCACCTAATTTTGGGTTTATGAGTAGAGCTTTATCAAAAGCATCAATGGCATCTTCAAAACGTTCTTTTTTTATGAGGGCAGTGCCTTTGTTAGCCCATGCTTCTGCAAAATCAGAGTTAATTTCAATTGCTTTATTGTAACATTCAATAGCATCATTAAAGCGATCGGATTTGTGAAATAGCACACCTTTATTCAACCATGCCCATTTATAATTTGGTCTTAGTTCAATTGCCTTGTTATAACATTCGAGTGCCTCATCTTTCTTTTTATTATTCAAGAGTAAATTTCCTTTGTTATACCATAATATAGCAGAACTGGGGTTAAGTTTTATAGCCTTATTATAAGATTGAAGTGCAGCATCAAAACGACCAAGATTATTTAGAGCAGAACCCCTATTACTCCATATGCTTGCGATATTTGGATTTATTTTTATTGCTTTATCGTAAGATTCAACGGCTTTTTCAAATTGGCGGGAATTATTGAGCAACAGTCCTTTATTATTCCATGCTTCAGCGTAATTTGGGTTTATTTCTATTGCTTTGTTGAAGGCTTCAAGCGCTTTGTCAAATTGCATAAAATTAGAGAATAGGTTTCCTCTTTGTAAAATTTCATCGGGATCTTCTTGTATTTTTATTTTTTTCTTCCTTTTCTCTAATATTTTCCTTATTCCTATTCTCACTTTATGGGCAAGCTCATATTTGTCTTCAAATTCAATTTGATTGAGTTTTGATAGGTGAACTCCTGATATTGGAAATTCTTTAGTATCGAATAAGGGAATATCTGAGGATCTACAAGTTATAATACTTTTATTCAATTCTAGAGCTTTATTACATTCTCTTCTAACTTCTGTAGAATCAATTGTCCCTGCAGTAAAAATGACAACAAAGAATTGAGCTTCTTCTATTGCTAAATCTATTTTTTCTTCCCAATCTTCATCATCCAAAAGACTTTCACGGTCAAAAAAGGGATTGTAATTAGCTTTTTCCAATGATTTATGTAAATTTTTAGCAGCACCTCTACCTGTAGTGGTTTCATAGGCTATAAAAACATCATATGTCATTTGAAACCCTTCCAAGCTAATAAATGAACATTATCCCCGTCCCAAATCCTTATGCGCCCTTGCTAGATGTCCAGCTGCAAGTGCACCCAGCAGTGAAAGCTCCCCTGCTAGCACAGTCGCTGCAACGACTTCTGCAAACT
>VGTM01000153.1 GCA_016874685.1 Methanobacteriota archaeon | reverse complement strand
TATATGTTCCCAACTTAGAACATCCACATCTTCAGAAATAGCTTTATGAACTGCATTTTTTAATAACCTATCTTTTATATCTCTTCCAGACATTCCTTTAGTCATCTTAACCAATTTTTCAAGATTTAGGTTTACTTCAAGAGGTATAGATTTTATGTAAAATTCAATCATAGCAAGTCTTTCATTTTCATCTGGTAGTGTAAATTCGATTTCTTCTTCGAATCTGCTTCTTATTGCAAAATCTAGTAGATAAGGATTATTTGTTGCGCCAATGGTCACAACACCATGGTTAGGGTCTATCCCATCCATTTCAGTAAGCAGAGCATTTACAACCTCTGAAACATCTCCTCGCAATGATTGATACTTTCTGTCAAGACCAACCGCGTCTATTTCATCTATAAATATCACTGAAGGAGCACATTTTGAAGCAGCATCAAAAAGTTCATGTATTTGCCTTGAACCATCTCCAACGTGCTCTCCTATCAAACTGGTAGCTTTTATAAGGTATAGTGGAACATTAAGCTCATTTGAGAGAGATTTTGCCAGCATAGTCTTACCTGTACCGGGTGTTCCATAAAAAAGAACATTGCGAGGTGCCCATTCCTTAAATTTGTCAGGATCTTGGAGATATTTCATTATTATTTTGCATTTTGTCTTTGCACGTTCCTGTCCAACTACATCATCCATTTTGACATCGCTTTCTATTTTTCTAAATTCCATAACCTCATGATTTTCTATAAGGATTATTGATGTATTTTTCGTTATTTTAGAATTATTAGGATGAACGTTTATTATTTTAAAGGCGTAGTCTGGTAACAGTTTTTGATCAAAAAGAAAAGAGTCTTCACAAACTGTGTATCCTTCCCATTGCTCTCGGGCATAAAGTTCAAAGAGATCTTTGTCAAATACTTCTATTTTCGGATTTTCTACGAGGTTACAAATGAATGGGTAACCAATTGGTTGTAGTACAAGTACTTTTGCTTCTTTTAAAGGTTCGGTTGTGTTTATAGGTATTTTTTTCTCTGATATTGGTTGATCGGGTATTAAATTGTTAAATTTCACTAAACCACCGCTGATTAAAAATATCTATGAATGTTTAATAAGTGTTATCAAATTTGTTTATACCTACTTAAAGTTTTTTTTTCTACTGTTTTATTATTAATCTAAATTTATGACAATATCTGATTTTAAAGTATATAATACTAAAGAAGTATTTGCGATAATTCAATAAAAAGCAGATTATCCTAAGAATTTTCTCAAGGATGCTGCTCTTAGGATATATTCACTTAAACGTTCCGTTTTATTCTTTTCCAATGATCTTATAATATAATCGGTTATTTTTTCATGTTCTTCGTCTGGTTTAACATTAAATGGAAGACTTTCAATTTTTTGTTTTACTTGTGAGGGTATATATTTTGTATCAGGATTGAAGTATTTGAGGGCATCCCTTAAATCATCATGGAGATTTATATAAACATTTTTTATGAATAACAGATCTTCTTCTTTCAAAATGTTGAGTCCCAAAATTTCAGGTGGCAATCCTATAGAATAAAGCGCGCATGTAAATGTAATTGCTCTTGGCAACGAAATTCCCCCCATATTGCGGGAATATCCGAATAATCCAATGTGCAACTTCCTTTTTCTTCTACTTGGAACATACTTTGCCAATTTATTGATAACTGCTGCCAATTCAATTATTTGTCTTTGGTATTCTTCGCTATACTTTTTGATTATTTCTAAACACCTTTTTTCGTCGATTTTTTGGGGAACTCCTTTTCTTCTTGTTTTTAGTTTTTTTATAGCCGCTGTAACTTCCTCCGGAGAATTATCATATTTAAATGATGATTGAATGGTAAATGTATGGGCACTAGTATATTCATTTGCAACTCGTTCTACATTTTGAGGTCTTAGATTACCTCTGAAAGGAGCCGAACCCATACCCACAATTGGATATATTTTCACCCCAATATCCTTTGATAATATGTGGAACCTTTGTAGTGCTATTTTGTTTAAAATAACAGCACTTATAAGACCATAATTCATTGCTGGGTCTGATCTTGCTAGGAATACTCTTTGATATTCTACATTCTTGTCCCTGAGATACTCCCGAGTCATATTATGGGCTTCAAGCATGCTTTTCATGTCTTCAAACAGGGGTATGACGTTAATCTCCTCAGGCTTGAATTCACCAATCCACTCTGTGATGGTTATGTCTCCTTCTTTGAACGGTTTGTTCTGTTTATCCACCACAAAATCGCAGTAATACCTGTAAATTCTATCGATACACTTAGGAGAAGCTGTCATTGGTAAAATAACTTCAAACACCGGCGGTACATCTTCTTTGTAAAATAATTTAGCGGTATCAAAAGACCGGGGGATGCTTTCCAAAGTTTCCAACAAAATTTTTGCTTCTGTCTTTTCAACAGTTGGATTAGGAACCCTTAAAGTTATGAATACATCTTTACCTAATCTGTTTTTTCTAAAGAATGATTCATATTTTGTTAGCAATTTTTTGACAACATAGTTGTCAACTTCTTTTCCCTCACAATCCCACATCTGCTCGTCGCAACCTAAATGGGAAAAAACATAATATGCTTCTGTTATTTCGTCATCACCACCAAGTTCAGTATTTGTAGAGAAAAAAGGGGAATTTACATTATCAGGATGTTGGGTACTCATACATTTAGGTATTTTCATTGAATATGCTCCTTATTCAACTATTTCAACCAAAAATTCTCTGGTAACCCATAGTCCGATGATTTGACAAGAAGAAGTGAAACTTTTAATCCTTTGTACTGCTTTGAGGATATGTATTTTGTGCGTCTTTTCATCAACACTGTTTCCACTGCAATCATAATGTCCCACTATAAAAATAATCCTTGATTTGTGTTTGCCTATGGATATGCCTATTTTTTTGAGAATATTTTTTAGTTTAAACCTTTTATTTGCTAATACTCCATCCATTCCTGCTTCTGTTATCATGTCGATGTAGTCCACATCATAGTTTTCTTTGATCCATTGAATAACTGGTAACTGCACCCTGCCGTCCATGCAGTTCAGGCAGGTTGCGAATTTATGTTTCATTAATCAGTATTTCCTCCTTTCTTTTATTAGGTATATTTTAATGTTTTGGAACTATTCACTTAATATTAATTGAAATCACTGCAAATGATGTGAAATTAGATATCCCAGTTTTGGCAATATTTAAATTTTATTTTATTCTGTTGCAACGTCGTTTACCTGTAAATTTCTACTGAAAAAAGTATGAAAACACCAATCAAATCTCCTTTTTTAATTTTACCCTGAAGAGCTGCAACAAAAGTTACATAATCGGCGCTTCTTTTCATTTCGATAGGTAAAGGAACCTCTTCTCCTATGGCTATCACGTGCCCGAATTTGTTTATTGCATAAGAAGATAAAAGGCCCACATGATTTGGGGATATTTCTATTTCTTTAATCCTTATGGGTATGATTTTTCCGAACTCAAATTCTAATTCTTCATCTGCAATAATGCTTTTTACCTTACCTGTACCCTGAAATTTAAAATCTCCGATTTCATGTTTTATTTTTTTAAGATTCTCTCTTACTACCTCTAGTCTCGGAACAATTCTAACCATTAATGCACCAACTCATTAATTAT
>VGTM01000152.1 GCA_016874685.1 Methanobacteriota archaeon | reverse complement strand
AAATAATTATTGAAAGTAATCATTAGAAATTTATTACTAATAAGGAGGAATTCGCATGGGTCTTGTAATTAACTCTGGTGATACTGCGTGGATGTTAATATCTACAGCACTTGTAATTTTCATGACTATTCCTGGTGTAGCCATGTTCTACGGAGGTCTCATCAGGAGAGAAAATGTATTAAATACTATGTTTTTGTCTTTTGTGACATTTGCCATTGTGAGTATATTATGGTTTATATGGATACGATTTGGCGTTTGGTACGAGTACAAATGGATTTATTGGAACACTAACTAATCCTTTGTTTGGAGGTGTATTGAAATCAAATGCATTGTCTACATTCGCTCCCACTATACCTAAAGGTTTGTATGCAGCGTTCCAGATGACATTCGCTGCCATAACCGTGGCTCTTATATCTGGAGCAATAGTAGAGAGAATGAAATTTTCTGCATGGCTAGCGTTTGTACCCATATGGCTTGCACTGGTTTATTTACCCATAGCCCACTGGATGTGGGGTGGTGGATGGCTTGCTCAGATGGGGGCTCTGGATTTTGCTGGTGGTACTGTACTGCATCTCAACTGTGGAATGGTTGCATTAGCCTTAGTTCTACTTTTAGGAACTAGAAAAAATTCAAAACTGCTTTCACACCACCTAGGATACTCTGTTATTGGTGCAGGACTTCTTTGGCTCGTTTGGTTGGATTTAACGCTGATTCAGCTCTTGGAGCAACGAACTTGGCAGTATTTGCCATGATAGTGACGAATACTTCAGCAGCAGTTGGTATGTTGGCATGGATGCTTATGGATAAACTTAAAACAGGAAAACCTACTCTTTTAGGTGCTTTATCTGGCGCTATAACCGGTCTGGCAGCTATTACTCCTGCATCAGGTTACGTGAACATCACAGCCGCGATAATTATCGGTTTTTTTGCCTCGGTATGTGGATACTACAGGGTCTCCTACATAAAACCTCGTTTTGGATACGACGATGCTCTGGATGTATTTGGGATTCACGGAATGTCAGGTATAGTAGGAACCATAGCTGCAGGATTCTTTGCAACACACCTGATTAACAGCGCCATTAAAGGCGGTCTATTATACGGCATCCAAACAGATGAATATACAGCTTTTAGCTATAACGGTTATTGGAGCTTACACATTCGTCATGACTCTCATAATTGGAAAGGTTATTGATAAAACCATAGGTCTGAGGGTAGAAGATGATCATGAGATACAAGGTCTGGACATTAATCTCCACGAGGAATCCGGTTACAGATTGTAATAATATGTATAAAAGAAAAAACATTAGAATAGTGAAATAATAAATCAGATTCGTAGGATGTGAGATGATGAAGAAGATAATTGCGATCATAAGACCTGAAAAACTGGACAACGTTAAACAATCCCTCGAGGAAATAGGGTGCCATGGGATGACTGTGAAGGAAGTGAAAGGAAGAGGAATACAGTTAGGTATAACCGAAAGCTATAGGGGAAGGGATTATAATGTTGATCTACTGCCCAAAACCGAGATTGAGATAGTTGCCAAAGATGATGATGTAGAAAACATAATTAAAACTATTGTGGAAAACGCTCAAACCGGTTGTATTGGGAATGGAAAGATCTTCATTTCATCTGTTGAAGAAGTTATACGAATTAGGACGGGTGAAAGAGGAGATAATGCTATTTAAATTCCACACTTTTTTTATTTTTTAATTCATTAAGATATAGATCTAATTATTTTTCAATATTATGAATTAAATTTGATATTTTTTTTAATTATCTGCGACGTTTTCATAATAAAATTCACTTTTTGTCTTAGTGGCTGTAACTTTGTTCAAAGATTTGATGCAAATATTTATATAGTATAAAATTAAATTTTATCTATCGGAAATATGTTTCCTATATCCGACAAGATTTGATCCCAATGTAAAGTGAGGTGAATTATAGTCATGAAGTTTTGAATAATGATCTCAAATATTTAAAAACATTAGTTTCCCTTTAAAATAAAAAATAGAGTAATATTTTCAAATATTTTTAATAAAACTTTCTAATTCAATCAATTATTAAAATTTAATGAATTTACATGGGGAGGAAAATAATATGGATCCAGTTCTTAACTCTGGTGATACAGCGTGGATGCTTATTTCCACTGCCCTGATAATGTTGATGACAGTCCCTGGTGTCGCATTATTCTATGGAGGGCTTACAAAAAAACAGAATGTTTTAAACACCATGTTCCTATCACTAATCGCCTTTGCCATTACAAGTATTGTATGGGTTTTATATGGTTACCAATTTGCTTTTGGCCAAGACATATTGATGGGATTGATAGGTAACCCTACAAATCTCTTATTCAATGGTATAGGGGTGGATTCACTTGCAAGACTTGCACCTACAATACCTACAACCGTATTCATAGCATTTCAGATGACTTTTGCTGCTATTACAATAGCTCTCATCTCAGGTGCAATAGTTGAAAGAATGAAATTCTCTTCATGGATGGTTTTCGTCCTTTTGTGGGTTTCATTAGTATATGTGCCTATAGCCCATTGGGTATGGGGTGGAGGATTTTTAGCCCAACTTGGTGCACTTGACTTTGCAGGTGGTACGGTGGTGCACATTAATTCAGGTATGGCGGCATTAGCATTAGCAATTCTTCTCGGGCGAAGAAAAAATTCTAGCTTATTACCTCACCATCTTGGTTACTCAGTAATTGGTGCTGCATTTTTATGGTTTGGTTGGTTTGGATTTAATGCTGGATCAGCGCTAACTGCAGGAGGGCTTGCTGGATCTGCATTTATTGTAACCAATACAGCAGCTGCAGCAGGTATGATTTCCTGGTTAATAATCGATTATTTGAAAACAGGTAAACCAACCTTACTTGGTGCTATATCAGGTGGTATCGCAGGATTGGTAGCTATAACTCCAGCAGCGGGTTTTGTGACTGTTCAAGCTGCAGTTATTATTGGTCTTGTAACTTCAGCAGTATCCTACTTTGCCATATCTTATCTAAAACCGCGTTTTGGATATGACGATGCACTGGATGTCTTCGGTATTCATGGCATGTCTGGTATGTGGGGAGCTATTGCCACAGGTTTATTCGCAGCCCCATTTATTAATTCGCTTGGAACAGGGGTCTTCTACGGAAATCCTGGACAATTAGTTACCCAGATAATAGCTATCGTAGTAGTTATGGCCTATTCATTCTTGGTAACCCTGATACTCGGAAAGATAATAGATAGAACACTTGGCCTTAGAGTAAAACATAAAGAAGAGATAGAAGGACTTGACACCAATCTACACGATGAGTCAGGTTACAGAATTTAAGGACGTGATTAGATGAAAGAGATAGTGGCTATAATACGACCAAACAAATTGGGCGATGTAAAACAGGCCCTGGAAGCAATTGGATGTCATGGAATGACAGTAATTGAAGTTAAGGGTCGAGGAAGACAATTAGGCATAACTGAAAGCTACAGGGGAAGTGATTACCGGATAGATATGTTACCCAAGACACGTCTGGAGATCATAGTTAAAGACGAAGATGCAGAGAAAGTCATTGACGCCATAGTGATGAGCGCACAAACCGGGGACATAGGAGATGGTAAAATATTTATATCATCAGTAGAAGATGTGGTAAGAATAAGAACTGGAGAAAAGGGGGATAAAGCAGTTTAAATC
>VGTM01000151.1 GCA_016874685.1 Methanobacteriota archaeon | reverse complement strand
CCGCTGTTTTACTTTTAATTTTTATTTTCCGATCAATAATAAAAAAGCGTCCTTTTGAAAATATTCTCACTCTCCCTGAGTATGAAGAGATAAAGGCACTTCCAGATAAACAAACTATAGATACAGAAAAACTAGGCTTGATATCTCCAACACAAAAAAAAGAGGAATTCGGAGTGTCAGATGATATACAAATATCATCTATATCCAATGGGAAACAAAAGATTTTAACAGTATTGGAAAAAGAACCTGAAGTTTTGATCAGATCTGTTAGAAAATGGATACAGGAACCAACTAAATAAGAAGGGGACTTAGAAAATATGTTAGAGAGTCAAGGTGTAAATCCAAATAAAGCCCTTGTAGCAATAAAAAAGCCTTCTAATATGACAGGCATACAGAAAGCCGCCGCTCTTTTGATCATTCTAGGAATAGAAGCTTGTAGTGAAATCTTCAAGCATCTTACCGAGGATGAGATAGAGCGGATTACTACTGAGATAGCTGTAATGCAACATATAAACATTGAAGATGCTTTACCCGTTATTCAAGAATTTTGTGATATGATTCAATCTGAAAAGACATATATACATGGTGGTATAGAATATGCTTCTAATCTGCTTATTAAGGCATTTGGTGAAGACATCTCGGCAGAGAAAGTTGCTCGAATCCGTACACGCACTGAACCAAATAAGTCTTTGGAAATTACCCCTGATTCCATAGAATCTTTAAGAAGAATAGTTCTTAAAGAGCATCCTCAAACTATAGCTGTAATACTTTCAAGTATTCCACAGGATATAGCATCAGAAATCCTAATTTCCATACCACAAGAATTACAAACCGAAATTATACATCGGATTGCAAATTTGTCTGAAATCTCCCCTGATATTATATATCAGATTGAAAATATTTTAAAATCAAAAGTACAATATAAAAAGGGTTCAGAAGTCGGAGGTATTAATGCCGCAGCAGAACTCCTTAGTCGAGTTGATACTAACATGGAAAAGCGTATTATGGGTTCTCTAAATGATATGGATCCAGATATAGCCAGCCGAATATCCGAGCTTATGTTTACTTATGATGATATTATCACTATTACAGATTCCGGCATACAAAGACTAATACAAGAATTAGATGAAAAAGTCCTTCTGATGGCTTTGAAGGCAAGCACTGAAACCATAAAAGCAAAGATACTAAATAATATGTCCCAAAGAAGAAGAGATACAACACAAGAAGATCTGGAAAGTATGCCACCTGTTAAATTAAAAGATGCACTAGACGCTCAAAGAACAATTCTTTCAGTCATTAAGAGATTAAGTCAATCAGGCATGATTGAAATCATGCGCGATAAAGAAGATGAAGCTTATATTTGATATTTTATAAGGCATTTACGGGAATTAAAAAAAATGAGAAGCTTGGGAATACTTAAAGTAAAAGATCATTCTTATTCTATCCAAACTATAGAGTTCCCTTTATTAGAAGATAAAGAATTATTTGAGTTAGAAGATCAGAGTATGGAAAATAATCTGTCTTTAGAAAATGCTATCAAATTATATCCTGAACTTGGTATTTTAATCAAGGAGTCAGAAAATAAAGCTAAAGAAATAATCCAAAAAGCTTATCATGAAGCAGAGATCATAAAGGAAAGAGGCGTACAATCTGGTTATGAAGCTGGCTATGAAATTGCAATGAAGGAAATGCAAGAATCGTCGGAATCATTGTCAAATATATTTAAACAGGGAATTGACGAAATAGTTTCCCTTAAAGATAGAATACTTAGCCAATCTGAATCCGATATTGTTCGCTTATCTATGGAAATCGCTAAAAAACTCGTATCTAAAGAATTAAATCAAGACCCAAGCATTATTATAAACATTGTTACAAAAGCAATTGAATTAGTACAAAACAATTCTGGGATAATAATCAAGGTAAACCCTAATGATTATGAAATATTACAAAAAAGTAGTGAACAATTAATAAGTTGGCTTTCAGAGATAAGACCAGTACCTATAAAGATAGAAAAAGACCCTGAAATATCTCAAGGCGGATGTTTTATTGAAACTGATACCGGCCTAATTGATATGTCATTAGAAACTCGTTTTAAGTTATTAGATAATTTATTATTAAATACAGATTCCTGATCCGCGCTCTAATATGATTGACATAGATAAATACATATCAGCATTGGATAAGGTCCCCTTTGCTAGACAGTATGGTAAAGTAACTAAAGCGGTTGGGCTTGTTATTAACGGAGTGGGTGTATCTGCCTGTATAGGCGACATCTGCAAGATATATATTCGCTCTAACCACAAACAACAGGAAATAGATGCTCAAGTAGTCGGTTTTATAAAAGATGAAGTTTTATTAATGCCTTATGGTGATGTATATGGTATAAAACCTTCGGATAAAATTACGTCAACCAATGAACCGCTTAAAATAACAATAGGTCCTCAATTACTAGGTAGAACTGTTGATGCCTTTGGAAAGCCAATAGATGACACTGAAACGCGAATACATTATGGACTTTTTGATGATAACAAACGAGAAAAATATTCTGTTTATAATCCTCCCCTTCAGCCGTTTCAAAGAAATCGTATCAGTGAACCTTTAGCTACAGGGATCAGGGCTATAGATGGACTTATTACTTGTGGAAAAGGTCAAAGGATGGGAATATTTGCTGGTTCTGGGGTTGGAAAGAGCGTATTGATGGGTATGATTGCAAGAAATACGAGTGCCGATGTGAATGTCATAGCTCTTATAGGAGAACGTGGGAGAGAGGTAAGAGATTTTATTGAGAAAGACCTGGGAACAGATGGATTAAAGCATTCGGTGGTTGTTGTTGCTACCTCAGACCAACCGCCTTTGATTCGTTCTATGGGTGCTTATACTGCTATGGCTATTGCTGAATATTTCCGTGATCAGGGTAAGGATGTGCTTTTTATGATGGATTCGGTAACTCGCTACGCTATGGCTGAAAGGGAGATTGGTCTGGCTATTGGCGAACCCCCTACTACTAAAGGTTATACGCCTTCCGTATTTGCAAAATTGCCAAAATTATTGGAGAGAGCAGGAGCCACTATAAATAAAGGGACAATCACTGGATTATTTACCGTTCTTGTAGAAGCCGATGATATGAATGACCCTATCAGCGATAGTGTTCGCTCAATACTAGACGGTCATATAATACTATCAAGAGACTTAGCTGTCCGTAGTCACTATCCCGCTATTGATGTAAACCATAGTTTAAGTAGAATTATGAATGATATTGTTAAGCCTGAGCATGTAAATGCGGCTAACCATTTAAGAGAAACTTTAGCTATATACAACGATGCGAAAGACCTTATAGACATTGGGGCTTATGTTTCAGGAAATAATCCGAAGATAGATTACGCTATAAAATACATAGACTCAATTAATGATTATCTTAAACAACCTGTGGAAGAATGCGCGGAATTTGAGAATGCGAAAAAAAGACTTATAAATTTGTTACCAAAATAATACTCATGCGCAATAAATTTTGGACTGTAAATCTAAAGTAGGCTTTATGCGGGGAATCCTGTATAAAAATTGCGGAAACTTAAATAATTCAATAAATCAGGAGAATAGTATTGCCAAGAAATATATCCAAAATTAACAGCTTAGTCAAAGTTAGAAAGATGCTTGAGGATCAACGCCGGGTTGAATTAGCTCAATTAAGAGAAAAAGAGTATA
>VGTM01000150.1 GCA_016874685.1 Methanobacteriota archaeon | reverse complement strand
CACTTTAGGAGTTAATATAATATAAACTGTCATTGAGATGGAAAGAATGATTGATATTACCAGAATAACCGATAAAATCCTATCAAGCTTTGATTCCCTCTGAAATGATCCAACAACACCTCCAAGATAATCTCTAAATCTAACCTGGAATCTTTCATCCTCAGGAAGTCTTAACCTTCTTATATACGAAACCATGGCTAATAAGAAAGTAAATACTGATAAGGATATAAGAATAGGTTCAAGTCTGATACCAAATGGAGTGTAATTAAGCAAAAGACCAATTAAGGGTGTTATAGCAATACTCAAACCAAAACTCAATGCAACACGCTCTACACCATCTAAATCACCTTTTCTTGGGAACAGCGCAGCTATAAGACAATAACCTGGCAGGAAAAGTATTAAAAGAAGTCCGAGAATAATCCTAATGAAGGTCTTGTTCAGTGGAGAGATGAGCACAAACAATATGCATAAAACTGTGAATAAGACCACCAGTGCAATATCTCCCAGGAAATATCTAGCAAATAACCATCTTTTTTCCTCAACCTCAGCAGGTTTTTCCAATATCTCATCTTCCATCTCCATAGAAGGTCTAATCGTTTTCTCTTCACCAACTTCAAACCCTTCTTCTGCAGACTCACCAAGCACTTCCTTATAAATCCTGATTCTCCTAATATATGCAATAGTAACTAAAATAAAGGTAATTACAGCTATTATAATGAAAATATTGAATTGAGGTATTCCTGGGATGAAATAATTTGTCAAGATACAAACTAAAAGCACGAGAAAAATGCTAGATATGATAGTTAACAGCAACTGTTTTAACCAGCCTAAATCCCCCAGTTTCAGGTATAATGCTGCTATAAATGAATATCCCGGTAGGAAGAACAATATGATTAGGCTGGGAATAATTCTTAATGGGGGTTTGTTTAGAGGTGATATTAAAAGAAGCAACAAACATATAACAGTAAGTAAACCCACAACCAGAAGGTCCCTTGCTAAATATCTAGCAGATCTGGGAGTTTCTTTGAAATCTTCACCTTTTTCCAATTTTTCCTCCATTATTTCCGTGGAAGGCCTAATTTTTTTCTCATCACGAATTTCATATCCTTCTTTTTGAAGTTCTCTAATTATTTTCTCCTCAGGAGTTCTGATTCTTCTCAGAATTGCAATAATTGCAAAAATAATTGTAATAATTGATATAAATATAATAATATAGGTAGAACTGACCCTTTGGAAGATATAATTAGCTATGGAAATAACTAAAACTACAATTAAAACACTGAAAGCGACACTAAATATTAAACGTTTAATCCAGCCAATATCACCAAATCTGGGATATAAAACCGCTGCAAATGAATATCCTGGCAATAAAAATAATATGATTAGACAGGGAATAATTCTCAATGGGGGTTTGTTCAGAGGTGATATTAAAAGAAGTAGCAAACATATAACAGCAAGTAAACCCACAAATATTAGGTCAATTTGTAAATATCCAGCAAATCTTCGACCTTTTTCATCAACTTCAACACCTTCATCCAATTTTTCCTCTTCTACTGCTGAAGGTCTAATTAATTTCTCCCCTCCCGCTCTGATTTCTCGCTTTTCACGGATTTGAAATCTTCCATCATCGCGCTTTCTAAATCTTCCCCTCTTAGGCTGTCTGATTCTCCTTAGATATGCAATACTAACAAAGATAAACGTTAATATGGAAAGACCCAAAACCAGTTGTGTTTGATAAATTCCATGGGAAAAATAACTAAATAAAAGGCTAGATAAAGGTAAAATGGCCAAGCTAAACACAATACCCAGCAAGATAGACTCGAAGCTATCTAGATCCCCTCTTGGAAACAGAGCAGTTATGAGAGAATAACCTGGTAGGAAAAGTATTAAAGGGAGGATAAAAACGATTCTAAGGAATGTATTGTTTAAGAGGGGAATTAAGCAGAGAATCATGCATAAAATCGTGGCGAAAACAATAATTTTAAGGTCTCTATGTGATAATTTCCCCATAAAATACTTCCCTTTTTTTACTATAATTACTATAAAACTGCAGATCCAGATAAGTTTCAGTTTTTATAGCTTTTGCAGTATATGAAGACCCATTATAATTAGGTATAATAACGTTCTCTATATCTGTCTGTATATAAATAAATACATTAAATAAATACATTCCAATTATACTCATTAAAAATAAATATAATCACCAAAAATAATCATTAGAAATTCAATATAAAATTATGGAATAATTCAAATAATTAATAGGGAAAATATGTTAGAAATCGTGGTTCATAAAATAATAGGAACATGTCCAGTACATGAAGAGGGGGATATGATAGTGATCAATGACCCTGAAATAGTTTTGGAGAATACAGATGCTATATGTACCCACGCCCTCTCAACAATCCTACATTACACCACCATCCTGGAACATGACTGGTGTCCAGTGAAACTGGGGTTAACAACTGAAGATGACCCGAAACATGCATATATGCAGTGTGTTGATCCTGGACAACCATATACAGAAGGTGGAACTGTAATATTTAAATGTAGAAGGATTTAAATGTAATGATTTAATTGAATAAGGTTTAAGGAGGAGTAATCATAGAAACCCAAAAAATATTGGTAACTGGTGGAGCTGGATTCATTGGCACTAACTTGGTAGGGGAATTAGAAAGCAGAGGACACGAGGTAATCTCTCTGGATCTATATCATACTGAAAGAGATAATTATACTAGATGCGACGTTGCAAATTACAGGCAACTTGAGAGAGTTTTCCAGAAATGGGAATTTGACTATGTCTACCATCTTGCAGCTGAATATGGACGCTGGAATGGAGAAGATTACTATGAAAACCTCTGGCAGACAAACGTAATTGGAACTAAACACATGATACGGCTTCAGGAAAAACTGAAATTTAGAATGATATTTTTCTCATCTGCAGAGGTCTATGGTGATTATGCTGGAGTGATGAGCGAGAATGTGATGATAAAAAACCCTATAAGTGACACCTACCAGATGAATGATTATGCAATAACCAAATGGGCTGGGGAGCTAATGTGCATGAACTCAGCCACCATGTTTTCTACTGAGACTGTCAGAGTAAGACCTGTAAACTGTTATGGACCCCATGAACATTACTCACCATATAAAGGATTTATACCAATATTTATTTATCATGCGCTTTTTAATAAACCATATACTGTATATAAAGGTCACAGGCGGATAATTGACTATGTGGAGGATTCAGCGAGAACCTTTGCCAACATAGTGGATAACTTCATACCTGGAGAGGTTTACAATGTCGGTGGAAGGAAGGAATGGGAGAAGGATATCAAAGAATATTCTGATCTGGTCCTGGAGGCTGTTGGACGGGATGATTTCCTTGTTACATACAAAGAAGCAGAGCCCTTCACCACCAAAGTAAAAACCATGGACTTCTCAAAAGCCATAAAAGACCTGAAACATGACCCTAAAGTTTCACCTGAGGACGGTATCAGGAAAACAGTTGAATGGATGAGATGGTATTATAGAATATAGTTGAAAAATAAAAATAAGAAATTTATTTTACTGAAATTAACTTGATTTATATTTTATTCAATTTATATCAATTCTAATTATCATAAGAAGATTATTGAAATTATGGAAGCATTTCAATAGATAATATCTAAAATATATATTATATGAGTTTTAATAAAGAGTATTAAAAGAATAAAA
>VGTM01000149.1 GCA_016874685.1 Methanobacteriota archaeon | reverse complement strand
ATTATAGATTTTAATTTATTGGAAATCAGAATGATTTCTTCTACTTCCAATTCTACAACTCTTTTTTCCATTTTATCCATTATAACTTGATCTAAATTCGAAATTATATCTTTTGCAGAAGTTTTATCAACATCAGCTATCTCATGAAAAGAATCAAGCAAAGCATTCCGCACTTTTTTCCTTTTGTGCTGGAAAAGTGCTCTTGAAACTTTGAGGAAGAATTCATCTATATCAATTTTTTTCTTTGGGATTAATTTAATAATTGCAGATGAAACTTTGGGGTTTGGGAAAAATTCATGCTTTGAAACTTCTTCAAGTATCTCAACGTCTGCAAGAAGCTTTAACATAAGAGAAAGTCTTGAATAATTTGGATCACCAGGATTTGCTACCATTCTATTTGCAAATTCAAATTGGTACATTAAAATTCCAAAATCAAATTCATATTCTAATAATTTAAAGGTAATTGGGGAAGAGATTTTGTAGGGAAGGTTGGATACAACTTTGTTAAAAGGAAGAAAATCAAGTTTAGTTGCATCACCTACTAATACTTCGACATTTGAAAAGCCAAGTTCTTCAAGTCTTTCTTCTAAAATAAACCCTATTTTTTTATCCTGTTCGACTGCGATGACTTTCTTTGCCCTTTTTGCAAGGGGAATTGTCAAAGTTCCGATACCGGCACCAATCTCCAGTATTGTGTCGTTCCCTGAAACTTCTGCATAATCTAGGATTTTATTCAGTATATCTGAATTTACAAGATAGTTTTGACCTTTTCGTTTATTCAGCTTTATATTGTAGGTTTTTAGTATTTTAAGGGTTTCTTTAAGCAACATTAAAGCTATTGTCTCCTTCCAGGGGGTCTGGTGAATAGAATATATTTTCTTTTTCCTTTTTTCTCTCCTGTAGCTTCAAGTTCTAAGAGTATCCTTTTTAAAATGATTTTAGTTGGATCTGCAAGCATGGGCACCCGATTTTTTATATCCTCAAAGTTTTCAAACTTCTTCTCTTTACGTGCCTTTATAATGTCCCACATGTGTTTCTTTCCAATTCCAGGGAGAAGTTCAAGTTGATGTAATCTTGTTGAAATTGGACCGGATTCATTGAAAAATTCAATGAATTTATCCTCTTTTTTTTTGATAGTTTCTTCAATAACGTAGTTCAGTTCAACCTTCGCTGTGGCTGTTAGATCATCATATCTAAGTCTTCTGTTTACTCGGGCTATTTTTTCCCGTTTTCCAGATCCTATATATACTTTTTCATGTATATCCAACGAGACCCGCTCTTTGGGGATAAGTTCAAGAAGTGTGAACTCTTCTTTGCCTATAGCTTGCGCTACGGGTTTCCTTTTATACGAGGGTAAACCTTCTTTAACATAACCTAAAGGAAGGTAATCAAGGATAATTGCATATTCTTCCATGCAATCACTTCTGTGATTTTTCTTTATTTCTTATTAGTTTTCCTGTAATTGTTTACTATCTTCAAAATCTTTGTCATATCTTCTTTTTTTATAGGGACCCGTTCTTTAGCAAATATTAGTCTTAGATCTGGAAGATCTTCTGGCATGAGATCTGTTATTCTTACAGCGTACTTCTTTTTGACTATTTCTTGTAGTTCATCAACCAGTTTTTTCGCAGATTCAACATCAATCTTTGAAAATTTACTAACATGGTCTATGCTTAGATTTTGTTCATATGTGGGTTCATGAGATTTTAAAAACTCTTCAAGAGTTTCTCTTACTTCCGCAATGGTGACGGGGTCTGTATCGACAACTTTTTTCCCGATCATAGGATCACTCTTGTATTTTAAGATGTTCTGGTCTTACTATCAATTTTTTGGATTTGTTACCATCATTTATCTGAACTATATAAGCTTTACCCCGATTTTCAACCACTTTACCTGTTTTCCCATGGAATCTGGGGTGTGGTTGTCCCTTATGAATGCTGGGATCGATGATGATGTGAACGAGATCATTTTCGTTGAAAGTTTGTATGCTTTTGGTTATGGGATTAGTTCTGGTTCCTCTTACACTTTTTTTAAGCTTGTGTCGTGTTTTACTTCTAAAACCTTTTGATCTTCTCATTCTTATAAACCTCCATAATTCATTCTTTAAAGGCAGATAATATCTACTTGTATTATTTTCAAATTCCAGAATAGCATTATTTCCGGTCTAACAATCCATGACTCTATTTCACTGATTTATGACGACTCAAAAGAATATTCCGAGAAATTTGACAAAATCTGTTTTCTCTCAACTTAAATTAAAAAATTCTAAATTTCAACTCCTTAAATATTTTTTACAAATTTTATGCCAAATATCGGTTCAATTAGACTTTCAATTAAACTATTTCTTTAATTTTTGTTATTTCTATATAAGTCTGTTTTAGTTAAGTTAGTTATAGTTTTTGAATTATAGTATTTTTAAATTGTATAGTAATCTATGTGCCACCACTATATTAAATGTTAACATCTAAAACATCAAGTTTCATACAATGGGCACGGGTTTTAAGCACATCAGATACACTTGGGTTGGTTCTATTTTGATCACCAGATATAAGTTCTTTGATATATAGTCCCCCCTGACATTCAATTGTCATTTCAAGTTTTTTTGCGCTTATTTTTCTCGCATTTATCTTTCTAATTTTTCGGGTTCTTATTTTATCTGCACGTCTATGTGAAACTCTTATGGGAGTGCGCTGATTTATAACTTTTATAGAATTCAATAAATTAAGATTCTCCTCTTTTATGTCCTCTTCAAGTTCTATGACGGCACGATATATCTTGTAGGTCTCTTTTGAGGAATTTTTTAGGATAACTCGCCTTTGCTTATCTACATAGATTAAATTTAGGACCTCCACCTTACCATTTGCATGTTTGTTTATCTTGTTTTCCAGGTCTTTTAAGTCTATAATTCTTATTTTTGGCTCTTTTATCTCCAATACAAAGGGTCTTCCATTTCCTAGCATTCGAACATCTATATCCTCTCTTCCAGCTCCATGAAATTTAGATGTGCTGCCCTTTGATGCTTTGATCACTTCTTCTGCAATTATTTCTTCCACAGATTCCTGATACATTTTACCTGTATAGTTACAACTTTCACACCCTTTCCCTTTACATTTTCTACAGGGCCATTTTGTCTGGGGAATTCCTCTTAAAAGTTTTCTGTAACGTCCCTCTATAAATATAGGATTTATCTGCAGTTTTAAATCATTTTTAATATCTGTTTTAATATCATTTTTGCTATTATTATTAATATTACTATTTTTAATAAAATCTATGATTATAACCACTTCTGGATTTTCAAAATCCACTTCTTTGGGGAGATGTGAGGATACTTTCTTTCCAATTTCTCTGTTTATCTCTTTTTTTATATTTTCAACATCTAAATCCAGAATTTCATTGATATTTTCATCTTTTTGGAGAATTTCGCCCGGAACATGACATCCAATGAGAAATGTTGAAAATTCAACGTCTGAATCATTTATTTTTTTTATAATGTTTTCTATGAGCCCATTTTCAAATCTATCGAATAAATTGTCACATATATAACATGAATCCATTTCTTTGACGTCATGACCATTTTCACTTAAGATCTGACGTACATATTCGCCTCTATACTTGTTATCAGGACCTTCTACTAATTTTGAGAATTTTCTACCTAAACATCGATTGCAGATGTTACCTTCCGTAATTTCCATTATTTTTATATTGTTTTCGTTAATTT
>VGTM01000148.1 GCA_016874685.1 Methanobacteriota archaeon | reverse complement strand
TCCAGTCAAGCTATATAGAGGATAAAAAAGCTCTTGATGTTTTTAAAGAGAGTCAAAATCGTGTTAAAAGCATGGCCATGATTCATGAAAAGCTCTATCAATCTAGGGATTTTGCAAAGATCAACTTTGCAGATTACACTCAAAGCCTGGCATCTGAACTTTTTGCCTCATACAGTGTAGGTCCAAACATTAAATTAGATTTAAATGTTGAACATATCTTATTCAATATTGAAACTGCTATCCCATGTGGACTGATCATCAATGAAATTTTGACAAATTCATTAAAACATGCCTTTCCACATGAGAGAAGTGGAAAAATACGTATAGAACTTCACCCAATTAATAATAAGTTTCTTCTGACTGTAAGTGATGATGGTGTTGGTCTCGGAGAGGATCTGGACTTGCAGAAGACAAAAACATTGGGTTTACAACTGGTAAACAACTTAGTAAAGCAACTTGATGGTACCATAGAGCTTGACAGAAGCCATGGCACAGAATTCAAGATTAAATTTAGGGAGATGAAATATGCAGAAAGGGTATGATTTAACCTAAGCATATTTTTTTGAAAATATCTGAATCTAAACTGAACACCTGCAAAAATAATAATTATCATCAATTTATTCTTTAATTTATGTAATTAATGTAATTATAACATAAGTTTTCATCTATGGAAATATTATCTCATTAATGAACTATATAAACCTCTCAAACCGTTCTCTCCCAACTTTACATATTGGACATATTTCTGGGGGCTCTTCCCTAGCACAGAGATATCCGCATACTTTACATCTCCATACTGGAAGTGGAAGTGATGATATAACACCAGCTTCAGATTTAATCGCGTTTTTAATCTTTTTTCTATCTTCTGGTGATGGTCGCCTTTCAGGTATCGACTTTAACTTTTTTTCACCCCTCAAAATAGCTCCAGATACATAAAGACCACAATAACAGGCATCATAATCACTAAGATCCGGATCTCTGTAATCGCATGGACATATAATATCAAGATCCTCCTCCCTCCTACCAGAAGCCAGTCTGCATGGGCATGCTCCGTATCCATACCTCCCCTTATTTATAAGAATGCTCCTTAAAAGATCCTTTGTAAACTCCACATCCCTGTTAAGGTGGTATCCATAAGCCTCAGCTTCTTTTTTCAATTTTTCATAATAATCATCTACTTCATCGTCAGTAATGCTAAAAGAATCACTCATTCAAGAGCCTCCATGATTTTGGATTTATTGTAGCCCACAATACATTTCTCATCATTAATCACGAGTGTGGGGAAAGAAAGCTGAGGATTACAGTGCCTCAACTCCTCTACGGCTTCATCTCGCTCAGCACCTTCCAAAAGATCCACATATATATAATCATATTCAAGTCCAAGGTTTTCAAGAAGCATTCTAACTTTCTTACACCATCCACATGTGCTTAAAGCAAAAAGAAATATTTTTTCCCTATTTTCACCATCTACATGTTGAGATTTCATTATTAATCCACCCATGATTATGTTAATATTAATATTTACCCAAATATTTAAATAATTTACAAAAATAGGATAAAAAAGTTTTTTAAGTTAGGTAAAATAAAATTCAACAAAATATATGACTAAAATTTAAATTAAATAACAAATGCACCTTTTTTATATATTAACATTAACCCAAATGTATTTTTCGGGGAAAAATAGAGATTGCAGAGGTAATAAAATGAAACTAACCATAGAACAGATAGAAGAACTCCAGGAACAGATTATATTGATATATAGAGCGATAAATCAAGATAAAATGTTTAAAAGGTTCTTTTATGATGGTTCAGACGTTACATGGATGCCTAAAAACAAGGATAGTATAATTAATAAGCTTAACGAACTTGAAGATCCTGAGGATCTACTTAAAAAGTGTATTATAGAATTGGAGGAGATAAAAAAGGGTGAGAGCTTCGAAGATGGAATTACAGTTCATGAAATTATCAGTTCAATTGATCTAGAGTATTTATATAAAAAATATGATATGAAAAATCCTCAGGATATAGAAAAATTAGATATAAAAAGGTTGTTGAATTTGTTGTAGCTCTTCATATTAAACTACTGGAATCCTAAACTCAAATAATCGCAAGCTCCCCAGCACTGGTTATCTCCAGTTTATCTGCAGCTAATGAACCCCATTTCCCTCAATTTATGTGTTTATAGAGTAATACTGATGACTGGTCTTTTTTAACCCATTTTCCGCCTTCTTATCGATTTCTAGGCCTTTACTATTTTTATTCTTAAAAATCCTATATTATCTATAAGCCTTTTTTCTTGTTAAAATAGCATAGACTATTATAATGCGTCCTTTCTGGAGTTCAAAAAGTATTCTATACTTACCAACTCTTAGGCGATAATGGTTTTTATAGCCCTTTAACTTTTTTATATCAAGTTCTGGGATAAATCCTTCTTTAAGTTTAATTATCTTTTCTTCTATGTTTTCACTGGAGCTGGAATTTAGATCTTTTAGCTGCTTTCGTGCTTTTTTCTCTAGAAATACTCTATATTTCATTTAATTCAAGAGCCCCTGCCTTTTTCTTTTTTTTATATTCCTCTATTTCAGCTATCTCATCTTCTTCTGGCTCTTCTATCCCTATCAACCTTGAATCAATAATTTCTTCAATCTTTTCTAGCATTAACTTTATTTCAGCTATTTCTTTATTGATCTCGCTCAACTATCTCACCATAACTAATTTAGATCAGCATTTATTAAATTTTTATCCATTTTATAATTTTTCCATGAATTATTGCAGATTTATTATATTCTCACTTTAAAATGATGAGGTGATATCAAAAATGTAAGAATCAATTGAAATCCATCTTTTGGTTCAAGACAGAAGAAAAATAATTTAAAAACCAATCATATAATCGCAAGCTCCCCAGCACTGGTTATCTCCAGTTTATCTGCAGCTATGAATCCCATCTCTCTCAATTCTCTTATATGGTTGTAGGTCATTCCCCACTTATTTTCACCTTATTATCCTCTGATTGATATTTTTAATAATTATTTTTTAAGATATCTTAAAAAAATTGATTAATACACTGAATTGTTTTATATTTCCTGTTTTATATTTCCTCATAGACTTTTAGAAATTGTTCCCTGGATATTCCGATCTGTCTGCAAATAATCCTCAAGGTTGATCCTTTTATTTTATCATGGTTGGGCATGGTTAAAGGTGTCGTATGCCATCTGCATTTTCTTTAACCATTGATATGTGGGTACCTGTTCTGACTGATTTGAATCCCATGGCTTTGAAGGTTTTTATAACTTTACGCATCAGGCATCTCTTGGAAATTTCATCACACCGCCACTTCTGCAATAAAAGTTTCTATTATGTCTTCTGTCTCAAAAACCTCCTTTCCAAAGGTTTCTATGTGGAACTTGATGGCTGATTTTACATCTGCAAGCGCCTCTTCATAAGTGTCACCTTCTCCAACTACCACTCCTTTAAAACCTAGAGGATAGGCTACATATCCTTCTGGATGTTTTTCCACTATTATTTTTATCTGTCTCATTTTACTCATCCAATCTATTTTTAAATTTTTATTTATAAAAATGTATCATCAACTAACACAGAATAGTTTTTAACTTTAAAAAATATCTAAATTAAATAATCGCAAGCTCTCCAGCACTGGTTATCTCCAGTTTATCTGCAGCAATGAATCCCATCTCTCTCAATTCTCTTATGTGGTTGTATGTCATTCCCCGGCTGATTCCCACTTTTATTGCCAGTTTTTTGAC
>VGTM01000147.1 GCA_016874685.1 Methanobacteriota archaeon | reverse complement strand
TCCTTTTTAACCCCAACTAAACCAATATGTTCCACTATTTCCTTCCTTTTCACGTTAGCCATAACTAATAATATAACCCTAATTATTATTAAATGTTTCGTCTATTACTATATACTAAAAAAGTAAAAAAATATAATTTAAAAGATTTATTAATAAAATAAATTGAATCATTCATTTTTTGATATCTGTAAATCACATTTGAAGTAACTATTTTTGCATAGTAAAATAGTAAAGATTAAATATAGAATTAGGAAATTATCTGAAAGTTTAGATAAGGTTTGGATATAATTTATATGATAGAAAAGTTTAAGTTAGATGATATACAATTTCATACAAGCCGGGGTGGCTCAGCTGGTTAGAGCGCACGGCTCATAGGGTATTAAGCAGTGCTCTGACTTTTTCCTGGGATACCGTGAGGTCGCGGGTTCGAATCCCGCTCCCGGCATTCTCATTTTAAATCTTTACCCTAAATTAACACCAATAATTATTCTGATTAAATTATATTTTCAGTGCGAGTTTTCACCTTTTTATATATCTGCTTATAAACATATGAAACAATTAATAATCATCATACATTTTTAAATTTGAACGGCACAGCAGGTGAATAAATGCCCAAAAGATACGAAGGAATGGCTTACTGGGAAATTGTGAGCAGACAGATGGGAATTTTGACCAAAAACGAGCAGGTAAAGCTCAAAAACTCTAAAATAATCGTTATAGGATGCGGTGGGATTGGTGGGGCTGCCATTGAAATGCTTGCCAGGATGGGGGTTGGCAACCTAAGGATAATTGATAAGGACTCATTCGATCTCTCAAATATAAATAGACAGATCATGAGCACATTCCATAGCGTTGGAAAATCAAAGATAGAAGTAACATACCAAACTTTAAAAGCTATAAATCCTTTTTTGAAGATTGACGCGATTGAAGAAGAGTTAAATGAAGATAACATTAAAAGAATTATCGAAGGAAGTGATGTTGTTGTAGATGCCCTCGATAATCTGTTTTCAAGAGTTTTAGTCAGCAGATGCTCTCTTGAATTCGGCATCCCCTTTATCCATGGAGCTATTTATGGAACAATGGGACAGATCAGCGTTTTCACTGATAAAACACCTACTTACGAAGAATTGTTCAAATTACCTTCTTCAGGAAAAGAACTATCTGATGAAATAATTGAAAAGTTAAGGAATTTGAATGAGGAAGTACCACCCGTAATTGCGCCTGTTCCAAATATAGTGGGGTGTATTCAATCTTTCGAAGTTTTAAAACAAATTACAGATCGGGGTAAACCGATTATTGCACCAAATGTTTTGATGTTCGATTTACTTAAAGAAGAACCATTTTCACTAGTTACTTTATAATATCGTCCATATTCCTTTAAAAAATAAAAAAATTAAAATTTTCAAGATTTGAAGAAGAAAATAAGAAATAATACCCTCTCTATCTTTATTTTTTTATTTTAATTATGTTTCATACCTTAACGATAAAAAAAACCTTTAAAATCCCAAATTGGGATTGGGATTAGTTTTTCTTATAATTTTTTCCATAATTAATTAAAAGTTGAATTGATTTTTAAACAATTTTTTAAACAATAGACATAGTTTTTATAATATTAGTATACTATTTGTAATCAGACATAAATGTAAATGCGAAACCTTTATATACCATCGGAAGGAAACTTACTTCCGGTGACAATATTGTATTAAGTTAGAGTTGAGGAAAAAAAATGTCAAGTAAAGAAAAAGTAATGGAACAAGTGGTTGAAAACGACGTAGAATTCATCCGATTGTGGTTTACAGACCTGAACGGTTTCCTAAAAAGTTTTGCCATAACCCAGGACGAAGTGGAAAATGCCCTTGGTAGAGGAATGGGATTCGATGGTTCCAGTATCACTGGTTTTCAAGATATTGAAGAATCAGATATGATCGCCATGCCTGACCCAGATACCTTCGCTATTTTACCTTGGAGATCACGGGAAATAGTCGTTGGCCGAATGATCTGTGATATTCTTCAACCAGGGGGAGAGCCCTATGAGGGAGATCCTCGTTACATCCTAAAAAGAGCCCTAGAGAAGATGAAGAAAATTGGATTTGACCATTTTTATGTTGGACCCGAGCTAGAGTTCTTCTATTTCAAATCTTCCCAAAAACCTGAGCCTATAGATTCAGGAGGATACTTCGATCTAACCCCATTGGACATGGCATCAAATTTGAGAAGAGACACTGTCCTATCTCTGCAGAAGTTAGGTATAAATGTTGAGTATTCTCATCATGAAGTGGCTCCTTCCCAGCATGAGATTGACATGCGCTATGATGACGCCCTAAAGATGGCTGATAACATGGTCACCTATCGTTTGACAGTAAAGGAGATAGCCAGCCAATACGGAGTTTACGCCACTTTCATGCCAAAACCATTGTTTGGAGAGAATGGATCTGGTATGCACGTCCACCAATCCTTATTTAAAGGAGAAAAAAATGCATTTTTTGATGGTAATGACAAATACCATCTCTCAGACGATTGTAAAGCTTACATAGGCGGTGTACTAAAACACGCCCCAGAAATAGTCTCTATCCTGGCTCCATGGGTTAATTCATTCAAGAGACTGGTTCCAGGTTACGAGGCACCAGTATATATAGCTTGGTCACAAAGAAATCGTTCTGCATTAATCCGTGTGCCCCATTATCAGCCCGGTAGAGAAGAAGCAACCCGTATTGAAGTTAGATGCCCAGATCCATCAGGTAACCCTTACTTACAGCTGGCAGTTATGTTAAGAGCTGGACTTAAAGGGATCGAAGAAGGATACGACATTTCTGATCCAATGGAGCTGAATCTTTACGATTTAACAGATGCAGAAAGAAATGAAAAAGGAATTGAAGCTCTACCTGGTAGTTTAGAAGAAGCTATTACACAAACAGAAAACTCAGAATTAGTTAAAGAAACTCTGGGCTCCCACAGCTTTGAAAGATTCGTAACTTTAAAGAAAAAAGAAGTTGAAGAATACAGGCTTCAAGTAACAGAGTACGAGCTTCAAAAGTATTATCCTATCCTATAAACTTAAATACAATAAATTTAAGAATAGAAAATAGCAAAAATTGCGATTGAAACCACTGAAATTGCAAAAACAGTTTCAAATTTTCCATTCAATTTTTTTATTTTCATACATTATTTTTTTTCACTAAAAACAATCGGTGAAGAAATGCCAAACGAAACTGATCGTAAAATGATGGAAATTTTAAGGATTCTTTCTGATAAAAATAAAGTTCTGGGAGCTAAGACCATAGCAGAAGAACTCAGGAAAAAAGGTTACAATCTTGGAGAGAGAGCTGTAAGATATCACATGCGCATTCTAGATGAAAAGGAATTCACAGAACGAATTGGATATGCAGGAAGAAAAATTACAGATAAAGGATTAAAAGAACTTGAAAAAGCCTTAATTTACGATCAAGTTGATTTTTCATTTTCAAGGTTTGAAGGAATGATATATCAAACAGCCCTAGACATCCAGAAAGGTAAAGGTGCTGTAGTTGTAAATACATCAACTTTAGAATATGAGAAGAATGTAATTGAATTACTCAAAGAAGTTTTTAGGAAAGGTATTGCAGTAAGTCCTTATGTAAGTATCACTGATTTGACTAATTTGAATTCTAAATCTAAAAAAAGCCGTAAAATAGAATTAAAAACGATATGTGGAACCACGATCGATGGAATGCTGCTTAAAGAAGGAATTCCTGTGATTCCACAGTATGGTGGTATTGTAAAAGTTAAAAACTATGTTCCAGAAAGATTTACAGAACTCATAGCTTACAAAAAGACATCTATAACCCCTCTTGATGCTTTTACTGCTGCGGAGATGACATCAGT
>VGTM01000146.1 GCA_016874685.1 Methanobacteriota archaeon | reverse complement strand
TATTTATCTTTTATTATTGGATAACAAAGTCGTTGAAGTACACTTGACGTATATCATCAATTGCTAAACCTAATTCATTTATAAAAGCTTTTTTGAGCTCTATTTGAAGTTCGATTTTGCCTTCGTTAGAAGATATTGCCTCTATATCCTTTGATGAAAGAATCATTACAGCATGATGTTGCAACTTTGGCTTCGTTTTTTCGACTTTATTAAAAAGAGCTTGTGAATTCACTTCTATTATAATACCCACTTTAATAATACGCCTTCTGTCCATTCCACTTGGATTAACTAATATTGTTCCTACTTGACATAAGAATCCATCTTTAACTTTATGCTCCATAGGCTGATCAGAATATTCCCCTGATGACGACGAAAACATTGGATTAACCAACTTTATAATTAAAAATGAAGAGAGGACTGCCATTATTGGTATTGCCGCTATAGTGTACAAGAACCACTTATTATTACTTTTTTTCTTAAGAGTATCTTCATTATTTTCTTCAGCCAATTGTTCTTCTCCCCATTATATTGAATAAATCCAGCCAAAGTAGAAGGTTAAGAAATTAGAAAAAAAAATGATATTGGGTGTTGGATGGTAGTTTCTATTTTCAACATCTAATATCCAACATCATTCCTGATTTTCAACTCTCAACTTTCTACTTTATTTTCAACTTTCACCTCGGTTTCTGTTTGAGGATTTAAGAGATTATCTATCTTATTCCGAAACAATTCTATATTAATCGGCTTTGTGAAATGTCCCTGGATCTCCTTATGTTCTATATGGTCTTGCGAAAGTTTATGATTTGGGTCTGAAATAGTTAATATATATATATGATTCGCCGTTTTCTTTATAGTCTTTAGTAAATCTTCGATTTCACTATCCAAAGATGATAGATTGATAATGCAAAGAGCAAATTCTTCATCTCTAACTTTTTTTATAAACTCTAATTCATTGCTAACAGTTTCAATATGTAATATTTCATCCTCAAGTATGCTTTTAAAAAACTGTTGAGCGCGAACTTCAGAGTCGCAGATCAGGATTTTTTTGTTTTTCTGTAATATAAAATCCTTGTCCATTTTTATAAATGATTCAATTGTATTAAGCAAATCCTGCATGTTAAGAGGTTTAAGCAAAACCTCAGAAACTCCTAAAATCTTTAAGGTATATATGTCTTCTATATTTTCAAATGAGCCAAGTATGATAATTGGTGGTTCTGATGTCTGTACTAAATCCGATCTCAATCTGAAATAGTTCTTTAGCGCCTTCAATGCAGACAACCCCATACAATCCATAGAACGAATGGAGATCAATATGAAATCCGGAAATGCAGAACAAGCACGATTAATTGCCTCTAATTCGTTCTGTGCAGAATAAACCTTATACCCTGCACTCACAAGGAAATGCTCTAATATTAATCTTGGATAATCTATTTCATCCACAATAAGGAGCTTTTTTTGTCTTAATTTTATCATTATATAAAATCTTTCCTAATTGCATAACTCTAAAACGATGGCTTGATCCGTAGGGGGAGGGTAAATGGTATTTAGTTATTTCATCGAATTACCCTTCCATACATAACAACTCATTTTTTCAAAAAAGATTTAGCAATATCCATGCCAATAGGGTTGAGAGTAGGAAGTTGAAAATTGAGAAATAGGCTTATAGGCTTAATAGATGTTTTTACAATTTATTATTAAATTTTATACTAAGACTGGGAAATAGTTTACTTATAACACAAAGAACTTTTTTACCGATATATAGCACAAAATTTCTCTTCTGTAATAACACATAGTTGACGCTGATTCATATTAACCATAAGCCATGAAGCTTTTTATATTCAGCAACCAGCCTTTATTAAGAATAAGGTATTTTTTCTGGCACGTTTTTTGAGAAACGTTTTTAATAGTTGTTAATATGGAATTATTTTGGACTTTAAAATGTGGTATGCCACATTAATTTTTTATAGGATATAGAGATTTAATATGATTCAAGCAATTTATTCGGCTACAGCAGGGATGATCAATCAGCAGACCATTGTAGAAGTTGTAACTAATAATCTTGCAAATTCTAGCACTTATGGTTACAAAAGTGACGAATTATCATTTGGCAGGATACTTGGGACCCTTACACCTACAAAATCAGGCGGGGCAATATACTCTATCAACAATATTGACAATATAGTAATAAAGTATGGGACTGACTTCAATCAGGGAGGGATGCAAAGAACCGATAACGTTTTAGATTTGGCTTTGGACGGAGATGGCTTTTTTGCAATTCAATATCCAGATGGAATAAGATATACCCGGAGCGGAAATTTTTCAAAAAATCAGGATGGGCAATTGGTGACTGCTGATGGTTATCCAGTATTAGGGATAAATGGCCCCATACAGCTTCAAGGGGCACAAGTGAAGGTTGATGGAAAAGGACAGGTGATAGTTGATGAAATTGTAATTGACAAATTAAAAATAGTCGCTTTTCAAGACAAGAAAGAAATTATTAAAGGAGGATATAACACTTTTAAGACCGCCAACCCCGATATTACAGAAATGCCATCAAATGCAAATGTAATGCAGGGGTTTCTTGAGTTATCGAATGTTAATGTGGTTTATGAGATGGCAAAAATGATAGAAGCTATGCGCACTTATGAAGCATACCAAAGAACTATACAGTTAATAAATGATATTACAAAAGAAGCAAATAATGAATTAGGAACAATGAATATTTAATTCTAAAAAGGAGATTTTTATGATACGCGCACTTTGGACAGCCGCTTCCGGTATGACAGCACAACAACTCAACAATGATGTTATAGCCAATAACCTAGCAAATGTCAACACCACAGGTTTCAAACGTAGTAGAGCTGATTTTCAAGACCTACTATACCAAACTATAATGCCAGCAGGAACATCTAATGCCTCAGGTTCACAGATACCTGTAGGTATTCAAGTTGGACACGGAACCCGACCTATAGCTATTCAAAAAATGTTCGCTCAAGGTGATTATCAAGAAACCGGAAATCCCCTAGACCTAGTTATAGAAGGAGACGGCTTCTTTCAGGTAATAACACCTGACGGCAACATTGCATACACACGGGCAGGAGCGTTCAAGCGTGATAGTCAAGGGCAAATAGTTACTTCTGATGGTTTTGTTATGAAAGACCAGATAACCATACCACAAGATTCAGTGGATATTGCCATTACATCCGACGGAGCAGTTCAGGTTAGCCTTCCCGGGCAGTCAGAGCCACAACAGTTAGGGGTAATTGAATTAGCACGGTTCACTAACCCGGCAGGATTAAGTAACATAGGCAAGAACCTGTATATGCCTACAGCCTCTTCAGGACAGCCGATTATAGGTATTCCCGGAATGAACGGTTTTGGTTCTATTGGACAAAGGTCTCTTGAGATGTCCAATGTTAAAGTAGTTGAGGAAATGGTTAATCTTATAGTAGCTCAAAGGGCATATGAAATTAATTCTAAAGCTATACAAACTGCTGATGAAATGTTAGGCATTGCTAATAATCTAAGAAGGTAAGGTATTGTTATGATAAAATCCCTAATAATCAGTCTTTTAGTATTTATAATGATGATTTTGCTTCAAACTGACTTGTGTTCACAGGAGGCAGTTTCTAATACAGAAGTGTCTGTTACGATAGAACCAAAGGTTATGGTTGCGGATTCAGAAATCTATCTTAGGGATTTGGCAAGGATAGAGGCAAACAATGGTAAATCTCTACAAGATTTATCTATTGAGGAGATTAAAAATGTTTATATTTGTAATGCCGCTGAACCGAGTTTTTCAAAAATTATCCATGTTGAATATATCAAATCTAGGGTTCGACAGCAAGGCATAAAGATTGAATTAATCACTTGGAAAGGCGCAGACCGTATATTTATAGAAACCCGGGCAATAAGATT
>VGTM01000145.1 GCA_016874685.1 Methanobacteriota archaeon | reverse complement strand
TTATCTTTTTAATCTCTTCAGGTTCAATACGTTTAACTTCAATTGTTTCGATGGTTAGATCCTTAACAACTTTTAAATACTCTTTTTTGAGGCTGGCTATATCTGCTTTAAAATATGCGGATGATAGAGTGTCGATACGGTGCCCCAGTAACCAGTCTATGACCATTTTTGGCAGTCCATGGCTATAGAGGGTGGATGCAAAGTATTTCCTTAAACCATGGCTATGGAAGAAAAGTCTTCCATTCCTCTTGCCAAAATGAGCTTTATTATTTAGTTTATTAAAATTATATGACATAATGTAAGGTGTTATATGATTTCCAGTCCTTTTTGAGAATAGTGGCTTGTTCAAGTCATCTGGTATAGTTACATCGTCAAGATAGTCGGCCATAAACTTCAATGATTCAGGTGTTGAGAAGGTATAGTAGGGCATTCCAGTCTTTTGTCTTCTGATATTCCAACAGGGGATAAAAGTTGGATTTTTTCGTATAGCTTCCCTTATATCATTACTGTTATTGGTAAAAATTCTGCTGATGGCATTATACAGGTCTTGGAAAGTTAACTGACGTATTTCTGCAGACCCCATACCTGAACTGCCCATGAGCAATACAATTGCCCTCCACTTGGGATCAGCATACTTTAAGACATATTTTATGTGTTTCTTTTGTATAATATCGGCAGTGGTGAATGTTTCATTCTGTTGGTTGGATGGAATCCTTATATTTGGAAGTTCAATATCGAAGCCACGATAAAAGCTTCGAACAGTGCTCATAACACCTCTTAAGTAGTTTTCGCTATATTTCTGTTCTAAAAGATAGTTGAGAAAGCTGATCAGGTCTTTTTTCACTGTACGATTTTTCATCCGCAATCTTTTGTCCTCTTCATGTTCAGCGGTGGTTATAACTTCGGTGGGAGTTTTTCCAATAAAGATAAAGTATAATTTAAGCCGTTGATATATATTCTTCTCTGTAGATGGTTTAGGATTCTTTATGGATAGGTATTCCTGGAAGTGTAGATCTTCAGTGATCTTCATACCTATGCCTCTATTAATATTACTATATGTACTTTATTAGGAAATCAAAAAAATGGTGATCATTTGTAATTGTCATATATATACATGTTGGTAACATGATCTCTTAAGAGAGATCTAATAGGGGTAATTCTATGAAAATTCTTATAATCACTGGAAAACTTGCAAGTGAAATGGTTAATAATGTTTCAGGTAAATCAAAACAAGATGTATATGTATATACAGTAAATATTCCAATTGCCGCATTCCTAACCCCAAAGAGGATAATAGGGGAACTAGAAAACTTTGAAAATCTGGAATCATATGACCTCATTCTAACACCAGGACTAATAAGAAGAGATGTGAGACCTGTAAAGGATCAAACTGGCATTCCAACATTTAAAGGACCGGTAAATGCTGCTGATTTAAATATAGTACTTGATATCATTGAAAAATTGAAACTTTCATCCAAAAAACCGGCTGATAAGTTAATTGAAGATGAACTTCGTAGGCATGCTCTTGAATTTATTAATAACTTCGAAAAAGATAGAAAAAGGGTTAAAAAACTCTTAAAAAGGTCAGAAAATATTTTAGTTGGTAAACTTCCGGTTGGAGAAGACTTTCCAATGAGGGTACTTGCGGAAATTGCAAATGCTCCCCTGCTTAGCAAGGAAGAACTCTTGATGCGTGCAGAATATTTCATAGCGAACGGTGCAGATATGGTGGATATAGGGATGATAGCGGGTGAAACCATGGATCATAAAATACCGGGCATGGTTAAAACCTTGAAAGATAACCTTGGAAATATTCCAGTTAGCATCGATACTTTAAATCCATATGAAATTAAAGCTGCAGCAGAATCTGGAGTTGATATGGTATTAAGTCTTGATCATGGTAATTGTGACGACGTACTACCTATATTAGAAGAGAATAAAATTCCTGCAGTCATATTACCTACAGATTATGGGAAAAGTTGGGTACCAGAAACCGTTGATGAACGTGTAGATTCCTTAGAAAGTCTGATGCAAAGGTGTGGGAAAATTGAGGTTATTGCTGATTTGATACTTGATCCTGTAAACAGTAAGAGTATTGTTGAGTCCATAATTGCCTGCCATGAATTTAAGATGAAAAATAGAACACCTCTCTTTTTCGGTGTTGGAAATGTAACAGAACTAATTGATACTGACTCTGTAGGAGTAAATGCTCTGCTTTCTGGCATCGCAATGGAACTGGGAGCAAGCATTTTGTTTACACCAGAAGAAAGTGGTAAAACTGTGGGAAGTGTACGGGAACTTTCTGTTTCCTCGAAAATGATGTTTCTCGCCAAAAATCGGGGATCCACACCAAAAGATCTTGGAATAAATCTTTTAATCTTAAAAGATAAACGTAGAGTTGAACCTATATCTGAGGAAATTGATGTGCAGATTGTAGATGGCAAGCTGGATGATAGATTTATACAGGATCCATGCGGAAGCTTTAAGATAATGATCCAGGATGATTATATTGAAGCAATCCATTATGAGGATATGGAACCAAAGCTCTGTATAAGAGGCAGAACCTCAAAACAGGTTTATGATGAAATACTAAGAAGAAATTTAATATCAAGTCTGGAACATGCAGCCTATCTTGGTGTGGAACTTGAAAAAGCAGAAATAGCCATTAGGACAGGTAAAAGTTATATTCAGGATTTTTCGTTGTTTAAAAAAATTGATGTTATTTGATATCATGAAAAATTTTTATTATCCTTAACTTTATCTACCCTTAATATTCTTAACTATCCTTAATATTCTTAATTTTATTTATACTTAATATTAAATTTATATTCTTAAATTTGGAGAATAAAGATGAAACAATGTGATAGATGTGGTGAATCCAGGGTAATTATAGAGCGAAAACAATCTGGACAGATACTCTGTAAAGAATGCTTCATTCAAACTACCAGAGAAAAGGTCTTAAAGGATATTCGGAAATATAAACTAATAAGAAAGGGAGATACTGTTGCAGTGGCATTATCTGGTGGAAAAGATAGTGTAATGGTTCTTGATATTTTGTATGATTTATATGAGAGAAACATTATAGATCTATTAAGCATAACTATCGATGAAGGAATACAGGGATACAGGGAACATGGTATAAAAATTGCTAGGAATAATGCAAGGAAAATAGGTATAAAACATGAAGTTGTATCTTTTAAGGATTATTTTGACAAAACTCTCGATGAAATAATGAATGATGAGCCTCAATATGGTGCATGCACATATTGCGGAGTTTTTAGAAGGTGGATCCTTAATAGAGTTGCCAGAGACATGAATGCAACAAAAATAGCAACTGGACACAATCTTGACGATGAAACACAAGCCATAGTTATGAATTATCTGGAAGGAAATATTGATAATTTGACTCGGATCGGGCCGAAATCAGGATCAAAAGATGGAAGATTTATAGTGAAGATTAAACCACTTAGAGAAATTCCAGAGAGAGAAGTAGCTTTGTATGTGGTGGCTCGTGATCTGGATGTCCATTTTGCAGGATGTCCTTATTCTAGCGATTCATTTAGAGCAGAGATTGGAGGATTTATAAAGAAACTTTCCCTTAATCATCCCACAATCATGTATTCAACACTTAGAGGTTTTGATAAAATAAAACCGGTCCTAAAAGCGGAATTTTCAAGAAAATCAGAAATGAGGGAATGTATAAATTGTGGTGAACCAGCTGCGCATGATCTCTGTCGCGCATGCATATTTTCTAAAAGCATTGAAAACTGTATTAATGAATGAATAATAGGATATATTGTGGATTAGGGGAATAAGATCAGAGGAATATAATATGAAAATAACACTTATCATTGGAGAAAATAAGGAAAGCAGAGAACTTCCAGAAAGTACAGCCATAAAGGATATACTGGATCGGGAGGATATACCTTTTGAAACAGTGGTTGTAAAGAAAAACAATGAGATTGTACTGGAAGATGAG
>VGTM01000144.1 GCA_016874685.1 Methanobacteriota archaeon | reverse complement strand
TCCAAAAACTAACATAAAGAACATAGGAAATACCAATATCATGACCAAACCTCTTCGGTCTCTTATTAATTCTTTAAAATCTTTGATAGCAATGCTTATAAACTTCATTTCACTCCCTCAGCCTCGTTCCTGTCAATTCGATGAAAACATCCTCCAATGTGTTTTGACGCACTGAAAGATCTGCTATACGGACTCCTACTTTCTCCACCCGCTCCATTATCCGTGGGAGCTTACCTACAGCATCCAGGGCTCGGACATTAATATTTCCGTCTACTTCAACAACTGATAAAACATGTTCCAGTCCTTCCATCGACTTAATAACCCCATTATTCATCTTAGGATCGGAAAGTCGCATTTCTACCACGTCCCCCTCGCCTATCTCTTTTTTAAGATTTTCTGGTGTATCAAGGCGGAGTAGCTTGCCATGATCAATAATTGCAACACGGTCACTGAGCCGGTCGGCTTCGTCCATAAGGTGTGTTGTTAAAATAACTGTTTTACCATCGTCATCCCGCAGTGAACGGATATAAGTCCATAGTACCCTACGTGATTGAGGATCCAGACCTTCAGATGGCTCATCGAGAACAACTATCTCTGGTTCATGTACCAGTGCCAGTGCAAGGTTTAAACGGCGTTTCATACCTCCTGATAATTTTGAAACCACCGTATTAGCCTTATCAGTTAAAAAAAGATCATCAAGCAACTGTTCAACTCTTGAATGCAAAATATTCTTGGGAACCTCGTACATGTCTCCCATTAGTTTAAGACTCTCTCTAGAGGTCAGACTATCCCATAGAACAAGTTCCTGTGGGCAAACACCAATCATGCCCTTCTCCACATCTTGCACTTCTTCCCCATCAATAAGCACCCTGCCACTCGTGGGGTTTAGCAGACATACCATCATGTTGATAGAGGTCGTCTTTCCAGCGCCATTAGGTCCCAAAAAACCGAATACCTCTCCTTTCTTTACTTTTAAGCTCAGTCCATCAACCGCCGAAAAACCATCAAAGGCTTTAGTAAGATTCTGAGCTTCTAGTATACAACTATTCATAATAACCATTTCCAGTTAGATTACAATAATAAATATCTTTGCATGAATTCATTTTTCCAAAAGAACTTAAAAAAATTTTGGAACAAATTTATGATCTAAATCCAATTTAATAAATCATTTAAAAAGTAAAACTACAATTAATAAGAAGTCTAAATTAATATGCAAATTATTAAACATTTTGAATATACTACCAAATAGTACTTTTATATAAATATGTAATATACGAGAATAGTTGGAATTAAAATAACACAATGCTTATTAATATTAAAAATATAATAAATAGAAGTTTTTAAAGGTGTAAGTTAATGAAAGCTCTCAAAATCCTTATAGTTGAAGATGTCCCTTTTGATGCTGAGTTAATTGAACGTGAACTTCATAAAGCAGGAATAAAATTTTCATCAAGAATGGTAGAGGTAGAACAAGATTATTTGAGGGAAATCAGAGAATTTGAACCTGATTTAATTCTTGCAGATCATTCCCTCCCTCAATTCGATGGTCTTTCCGCCTTAGAAATCGCAAAAAAAGAATGTCCAGACGTGCCTTTTATTTTCGTAAGCGGAAAAATAGGGGAAGAATTCGCTGTTGAAGCTTTAAAGAGTGGAGCAACGGATTATGTTCTTAAAGGTAATTTATCTAAGATTGTACATGCAACTAAACGGGCATTAGAAGAAGTTGAAGAGCAATCAAAGCGTAAAAAGGCTGAAGAAGCATTGCGTAACGGTCACAGACAGCTAATGGAAGCACAAAAGATTGGACACATAGGTAGTTGGGAATGGGACATTCCTGCCAATAGGCTGACCTGTTCCGTCGAACTCTATCACATTTTGGGAGTAAATCCTAAAGAGTTTGGTAGAACATATGACGCCATTCTGGAACTAATACACCCTGAAGACCGCCCTATTGTGCTTAAAAATGTCAATAGAGCTCTGCAAGACCATAAACCTTTTTCAAATGAATATCGACTCCAACGCCCAGATGGAATTGTCCGGATACTTTCTTCTCATGGTGAAGTTATTACCGATGAGGCGGGGCAGCCACTTCGAATAATTGTGACAGAACAGGACATCACAGAGCGCAAAATTGCAGAAGAGAAAATTAAGGATTCTCTTAGAGAGAAAGAAATGCTTTTAGCTGAGATCCATCACCGAGTGAAAAACAATTTACAGGTTATACTTAGTCTTCTACGTCTCCAGTCTAGATACATAAAGGATAATGAAGCACTTGAAATTTTCAAAGAAACTCAAAATCGGGTCAGATCAATAGCACTTGTACATGAAAAGCTGTACCAATCAAAAGACTTGGAAAAAATTAACTTTTCTGATTATGTTCAAATCTTTACAGAGGATCTTTTTTACTTTTACGGGACTGATCCAAATTCCGTTAAACTGAGGATTAATGTTGAAGAGATTTCTCTGAACATTGAGACAGCAATTCTTCTTGGTCTTATAATCAATGAACTTGTAACCAATTCCCTAAAACATGCATTTTCCCACGGAAAAAATGGCGAGATAAACATAGAGATTCATTCAGATGAAGAAGACAATTTTACCCTGATTGTAAGTGATAATGGAGTAGGCTTACCTGAATATATAAATACCGAAAAAACAGATACCTTTGGCTTGCAACTGGTTAAATATCTAACCAAACGAATTAAAGGCCATATAGATCTTGATAGAAGTCAAGGAACGAGATTTAAGATCACATTAAAAGAGTTATCTTACAAAGAGAGGACAAGATAAGGATGGTAAATGAGAAAATATTGGTTGTTGAAGATGAAGAACTCGTAGCTCAGGATATAAAAGCCTTTTTAGAAGATTTAGGTTATAAAGTTCTAGATCCTGTCCCTTCTGGAGAGGAGGCAGTAGAAAAAGTCGGGATAACAAATCCTGATTCAATTTTAATGGATGTTGTGTTAGAAGGAGAAATGGATGGAATAGAAGCATCTCAGCAAATTACTGATAGTTTTGATATTCCAATTGTTTATCTTACTGCCTATGGTAACGAAGAAATATTTCAGCGGGCGAAAAAAACGGAGCCTTATGGTTATATCCTCAAACCATTCAGAGAAAGAGAATTGCAAATTAACATTGAAATGGCTTTATATAAACATGCAGCAGAAAAAAAGAGGATAAAATATTTAAAACAAAAAACTTTAAATGGTTACAGGAAAAAATCCCTTGAAGAGAAGGAAGCGCTCTTAAAAGAAATCGAACATCGTGTTAAAAACAATATGCAGATAATTATAAGTCTGTTGTATCTCCAATCCAGATATTTTGATGATGAAAAAGTACTTGATTCTTTCACAGAAAGCATTAACAGAGTGAAAACAATGGCAATGATCCATGAAATAGTCTACCAATCAGAAAACCTCTCAAGTATTGATTTTTCACAGTACCTCCCTAAACTGGTTTCAAGACTTTTAAGTTCATATGGGATAGGTCCCAACATAGAAACTAATATTAATGCTAAAGATATTTCAATGAACATTGAGACAGCAATTCCTTGTGGTCTAATAATAAATGAACTTGTGACAAATGCCTTAAAACACGCATTCCCACACCAAAAAAAAGGAAAGGTGAACATAGAGATTTATTTGGACAAAAAGGGCACATTTACTCTGATTGTAAGTGATGATGGTGTTGGCTTACCAAGAGAAATCGAACTCCAAAAAAGAGAGGCACTGGGATTAAAATTAGTAGATACATTAACGAAACAGCTTAATGCTACAATAAAAGTAGATGGTGGCCCTGGAACCTGTTTTAAAATAAAATTTAAGGAATTGGAATATAAAGAGCGGATTTAAATCAATATATTTTTTTATTAATTAGTTTATTGTTCAGAGAATTTCGATTAACTTGTTGGTCTTTTGATCATTAAATTTTGCTGTGGTTGAATTCTTTGTTTAATTTGTTTAAATCATTATATGGAAACATTTATATGTGTATTTGTTTATAGAAGTATTATG
>VGTM01000143.1 GCA_016874685.1 Methanobacteriota archaeon | reverse complement strand
CTTTTTTTGCGATTTCTAAGGCGGAAAGACCATCGAATTGAGGGAGGGAATGATCTGCAAGAATTAAATCAGGTTCAAATTCTCTGATTTCCCTCAAATAATCTGGTTCTACTTCTACCATTCTTGATGAAAATTTTATGCCTGCCTTATGAAGTTCACGTTCTATTAACTCAGCGTCAAAAGGGACATCTTCAACTATAAGAATTTTGAGAGCTTTCATTAATTTACACCTTTAAAAACTTTTATTTATTATATTTTTAATATTAATAAGTATTGTGCTATTTTTAAGTCAAACTCCTTTATACTATATATTGGACTAAAAGTACTATTTACTCGTATATTCAAAATCTTTAATAATTTGCATATTAATTTAGACTTCTTATTAATTGTAGTTTACTTTTTGAATAAACTAGATCATTAATTTTAATAGATCATAAATTTGGAATTTTTTGTTCTTTTAAAAAATGAATTCGTAAAAAAAATTCATTTATATATTTATATAATTTAATTATGGAATAATTACTATGAATGATTATATAATAGAAGCTAGGAATCTTACTAAAGATTTTAATGGGTTTCAGGCGGTTGATGGGCTGAGCCTGAAAGTGAAAAAGGGAGAGGTGTTAGGTTTTCTGGGGCCTAATGGTGCGGGAAAAACCACTTCTATTAACATGATGGTAGGTCTGCTACGCCCCACTAGCGGCAAGGTGCTTATTGACGGCAAGGAAGTTCAAGATGTGGAGAGGGGTATGATTGGTGTTTGCCCTCAGGAACTTGTTTTGTGGGATAGTTTGACATGTAGAGAAAGTCTTAAACTAATGGGAGACATGTATGAGGTTCCTAAGGATATCCTGCATTCGAGAGTTGAACAGTTGCTGGATGATCTTTTTTTAACTGATAAGGCTAATACCGTGGTTTCGAAACTATCGGGAGGTATGAAGCGCCGTCTAAACCTTGCACTTGCACTGGTTCATGAACCAGAGATAGTTGTTCTTGATGAGCCATCTGAGGGTCTGGATCCTCAATCACGCAGAGTATTATGGAACTATATTCGTTCACTACGAAATGAACAGAATAAAACAGTAATTTTAACCACCCATCTCATGGACGAAGCTGACCGTTTGAGTGATCGTGTAGCGATTATTGATCATGGCAAACTCCTACGCCTTGATACTCCAGAAAATCTTAAAAAAGAGATAGGTGAAGGAGACGTTGTTGAAATACAACTTTCAGATCCTGGGAAGAATAAAGAGGTTATCAAGGCAATGGAAGAATTGGATCAAGTTCTATCGGTTATTGAACTAGATAAAATCATTAATGTTCGGGCTCTAGATGCTGTAGGTAAGCTCCCACGGATAATGGGGCGGGTGGAGAAAGTAGGAGTCCGTATAGCAGATCTTTCAGTGCGCCAAAACACATTGGGGGATGTTTTCATCGAATTGACAGGAACGAGGCTGAGGGAGTGAAATGAAGTTTATAAGCATTGCTATCAAAGATTTTAAAGAATTAATAAGAGACCGAAGAGGTTGGGTCATGATATTGGTATTTCCTATGTTCTTTATGTTAGTTTTTGGATTTGCATTTGGGGGGATGGGCCAAAGCAATGTCCCACATGACATTGCAGTTATTAATCACGATAAAGGCGCAACCCTTCCTCTAACTAATGAGAAGGTGAACTTCGGAGACAACCTAACCAAAATTCTAGAGGATTCCAAGTATGAGAATAGTGAGACCCATATATTTAATGTCACAAAGACAAACGAGAGCAAGGCTGACGAGCTACTCAAGCAGAGACAAGTGGATGCAGCTCTTATAATTCCAGAAAATTTCTCACAGGCTGTGGTGGCCCTTATTGAAACCACAATCCAATCACAAACCGGTATTGGTAGTGGTGAAGTTGGAACTTCCCAAACACCCAATATAACAGCTACCCTAATTATACGTGGTGATACTGGTTATGTTGGTTTTGGCGTTTCACAGGGAATTCTGGTTGGGATTTTGGAGCAATATCAGGACAAACTGATTAGTGAAGTTTTGAAAAATGTTCGAGGAACTAATGGAACTGAACAACCAAAGTTCATAGATAGTAAGGTTGAATTAATTGCAGGAACCGAGACTTTCACAAGTTTTGACTTTCTTGCACCTGGAATGATGGTTTTTGCTATTCTTCTCCTGGCAACCACAGTGGCAGCAACACTTACAAGAGAAGTGGAGACAGGAACTCTCGCAAGACTTAAACTATCTAAAATGCGGTCATTTGACCTTCTTTTTGGCGGTCTCATTCCATGGTCTCTTGTGGCAGCAGCACAGGTCCTTATACTCTTTGTTGTGGCATTATTAATAGGGTTCCATTGGCAGGGAGGTATTAATTCCCTAATATTAGCTATTATGGTGGGTATTTTAGGTGGAATAGCTTCAATTGCTTTGGGAATGATCATTGCTGCATTCGCCAAGAGCGATAGGCAGGCAGCTAATTTGGGAACTTTAATCACTGTTCCAGCCAGTTTCCTGACAGGGGCTTTCTTCCAACTACCTCAAGTGGTGATTGGCAACTTCATGGGCCATCCTTTCCAGATATACGACTTCCTCCCATGGACACATGCTCTCAGTGCCCTTCGAGCTACTTTAACCTTTGGAGGAGGATGGGATGCCATATCCTACCAAGTTGGGGTTGAGAGTCTGCTTACCATAATTCTATTCGTGATTGGAGTGTTTTTATTCTCTTGGACCCGATTGAGACCTGAAAAATGAATCAAAGGCCCGAATTATATGAGGAGTAAAGAAAATGGCTGTTAAAAAACACGGACACTTACATCATGGTAAAACAACTAGGGATATTTTAGATGCTGCAGATGTTCTCTCCAAAGCAGGATTAAAAACTGGAGATATTTTTTTAGATGCAGGTTGTGGGGATGGTTTCATTTCCATTGTAGCATCTTCTTTAGTTGGAGATGAAGGGCAGGTTTATGCACTGGATATCTACCCGGAATCAATAAAAAAACTGGAAAATGAGATTAAAAATAAGAATATAAAAAATATTGAAACATTTGTTGCAGATATAACTGAAAAAATTCCGATAAAATCGGATTTAGTTGATTTATGTGTTATGGCTAATGTATTCCATGGGTTTGTGGCCAATAAAGAAGTTGAAAAGTCTTTAAGCGAGATTAAACGAGTTATTAAGCCAGGTAGCACATTTGCCATAGTAGAGTTTAAGAAAATTGAAGGTACACCAGGTCCTCCATTATCAATAAGACTAAATCCTGAAGAAGTTGAGGATATAATATCTCGAAATGGTTTTAAAGTATCTGGAACTATTGAAACGGGTCTTTATCATTATATGGTTCTATCAGAAAAAATGAAATAATATTGTCCAACATTCACTTTTTTTAGAATCTGTTATAGAGTTTTAAAACGCTTTTTTGAATTAAAATAGTGATTTGTGGTCCCTATCAAAATTAGTTCAGAAAAATAATTAGAAGTTGATTTACACGTTTATTGACGTATCATTCTCCATTTTAAGTGTTTTTTAGCTAGTTTACATATTTTCGGTCATTGGTCGTTTTTATGCATGTTTCATGACTAATCTAATTTTAATTTTTTAGTTCTTCTTGCATCTCCATTGATTTTAGAACCATGTCTATTTATCTAGATATACTTTTTTATGTTTTAACGTAATTTTAGTTCCATTTGATTATTTTTTATATCGATTTTATCCTTGAATATTTCCAGCACTTTTAAATCTATTTAATATTTATTTGATTATCTAATTGTTTATTTTTATGTTTTAGGATAATTAGCTATTTTTAGCTCATTGTATTAATTTATATTAAATTTGGGGTAAAGCACGAAGATAAAATTTTATAGTACTTAGCAGATACAAATAAGTGTTCAAGTTTTTGGTTTTTATATCCATTGAAGGTGAAAATGATAGATAAACAAAATTCAAAAAAAGATCTAAATAGAGAATTGGAAAAATTAAGAAATATCAATCTAGAATTAGAAGCTACTATCGGAGCTGATAAGGTAAC
>VGTM01000142.1 GCA_016874685.1 Methanobacteriota archaeon | reverse complement strand
ATACTATGCTCCACTTATATTAAAAGCTTTTAGGTTTCTATTTCAAAAAATAATAAGTTTGAAAAGAATAAAAAAAATAGTTTATCAAAACACAAATTTCAAAAACCCCCAAGTTTTTGACAGTGCCGTTTAGAAATAGAAATGAAAGAATTTGTAAAAATGTGCCATTTAGGAACTACCTTGGTAATCGGCAGATATAGTTGAACAATATTTTTTTTATACTTCTTTCAAAGGAAATATTCCGATAATCTCCTATTATTTACTTTTTGCAGATAATTCTCCTGATTAACAATTCTTTTTCCTTAATTGCGTGATGTAATAAGCGATATGCATGAATACTGTCTTCAATTTCTTTATTTGTAAACATTTCCTTTAATTTTTTTTGGATTTCATGTTTTTTTAGGTGTTTTACTATTTCATTATTATATTTAGCGTATGTTTCGTCTTCTTCATCAATTAAAATTAGTTTGAATCCTGCCAGACGGATAACATCCTTATAGTTTCCTTCAGTATTCGCAAAAAGAGTTAAACCATCTAATCTCATCATCTCCTCCATTTTTTCTCCCCAATGGCCATTCACCAGACTAAGCCAGTCCCCTATTATAAAGTAAGTATCCCTTTTTAAAACTCTAAAAATTTCTTTAAATAGAGTCAATTTATCTTCTACATCTAAGTGAACAAAAACCCCTTTACTGTAAGCCAGGTCAAAAGATTCATCTGAAAACGGCAGATGTTTTATATCATCATAGTATAAAAATTTCACTTGATTCTGGAGTGTTTCAGGCACTCTGCGGCTAGCTTCATCAACCATTATCTGGTTAATTTCAATGCCAGTGACCATAGCATTGTATTTTTGAGCAAAATGTATTGCCGCACCACCCAATCCAGAACCTATATCCAGTATTTTTTTATTATCCAGTTGGAAACCTTTAACTAAAGCATCAATAGCTTCGGTTCCACCTTCTGACAAAAAGCCTTGACCATAGGCAACCTCTAGCAAGGTGCAATAATCCTCTGGATATTCTTTTTGAACCTGTTCTATACTGCTCATAATCATCCCCTCCCTCTATCACATTTTTTTCTTCTTTGTCAATTAAATCAGTTGGCAATAGGCATTTCTCTGATAAAACCCCACACTAAAAGAATATATACTTTATATTCTCTTTTTTATCTTATTAAAGTTTATTTTCTCTAAATTTCAGTCGAATAGCCATTATTCTTTTGTTTAAAGACCCATGGATTGTTATTAAGATAATTAACCGAATTCAAATATTTTTCTCATTAAAAAAAATTTAGGGAAAGGGAATTCATAGATTCCCTTTATTTTTTACGCGTGCTGATAAATCCACCCAGTACCATTAGGATAGCTAAAACCATCCCTAGTAATGGTATTCCTGTTTTTTGCATGGCTATGGTTTTTGCATTGACTGGGTTGTGTATTCCACATTTAGGTCTGTTTTTAATATTAGAAATTTAGGATAATTAATACGTTTTTTATTTATAATATAACCATTTGAGTTAGTAATAAGAATATTATAATTATATACGGGCTGCAAGAAACACATTACTTAGAGATCTATCATATATATGCAAGTTTTAGTTAAAAAAAGAGGTAATATGGTTGATTGGAATCAGCGCTGACTTTGACCCTGTGCATAAGGGTCATGTTAAATTAATCCAGAAAGGCCGTGAAATAGCTGATGAAACTGGTGCCGAGGTAATAATTTACCTCAATAAAGGTTACAGTGCTAATCACGCTCCGTTTTTCGCGTCCTACGAAGCTCGAAGTGAAATGGCCAGTAAAGCTGGGGCTGATAGAATTGTAGCTATTGAAGGATTACATCACAGACTCACAATGGCCTACACAGTTCCCATACGGATAGCCATGATGATAGAAGATGGCGTACAGGACTATGTGGATGCTGCCGATGTTTCACCTGCTCGGATTAAAAAATATGCTTCATCATTTGCAAAGCGAGGAATATTCAGTGGAATTCCCCGAAATCTACCTAATCGTAATGTTATACGATGGTTTGCAGTTAATGATTTTTTATACAAAAAATATAAACGGAAACTAAAATTCCATATAATAGATGAGCTTAAAATTGATGGAAAGATTTCAGGACGAGATATAAGGAAAAAAATAATTGAAAATAATTTCAAAATACCAGAAGATGTAAAAGAACTACTTCCAAATTCTACTATTAAAATACTCAAAAAAGAGATAAAGAAAGGCAATATTCCTGAAAAAAGAAATATAGAAATATTAACAAAAAGACTAAACAGTTATTCCCGCGCTAAATTGCTGAACATAGCTCATCTCAATGCAAATGCAGTTAATGAAATTGTAAAAGGAAGAAATTATAGACTGGAAGATCAGATATGGGCATCTTTTAGGAAAGCTGGTTATGGCCCTGTTCTAACTCGGCTAGCTATAAGCTCCATGGAACAAAACGTAACCCGTCTAGAAGTATTTAAACTCATAAAAAAATATGAAAACGCAGGAATAATCCCACCTGACCAAAAGGTAGAGACTGTGATTGAAAGAGCATGGTATGTGGCGTCAAAGGTTGATGAGGAGATAAGGTCTGCAGACGCTCATCAAATGTTTAGAAGAGGAGATAGAACAGCCACCAAACCACTAATTGTATTTGATGGTGGATTACATCTTCGAAACTTTGAAGTAGCAGACCTGGAGACAGGAATGGAAGCCTCACTTTACGTTAACAGAAGAGATAGACTCAGCTGTAAAATACGTACAGCTCATCGAAAAATAAAGAGTCCTCTGAAATTACCTGCTAAATTAGCAACATACCTACGGCTTCTAATTGATTCTCATTTTATTCCCTTAAATGCACAGATTGTAGAAAAAAAAGAAGGATTAAGAATCAGGATATTCGTTGGAAAATGATATTAGGGCGTATTTTTACCGTATTAAAAATTAATTTTTTGAGAAAAACTAATCTTTTGCAGAAATTAATCCTTGGAAATCCAATCCATAAATTTTGCTATTTCTTCAACGCTTTCAACAAAATAAGTCGCATTTTCTCTCACATATTCTGGAACTTCAGTGGATGCTACAAAAATACTTTCACCATCAATCAATCCTTCATTCTTAAGTTCTTTAAGCTTGTAAAATGCGTCTGAATCAGTTATATCATCCCCTAAATAAATTAACTTCTCAATATGGTTGTCCGAGACAATTTTTTGGAGAATGGTTCCTTTATCATACCCCATAGGTGGGCGTAACTCTACAACCCTACGTCCCTCTTTAATTTTAAGATCTCCTGACCCCTTCCTATTCTTAAGAGTATCCAATACCTTCTCTTTAGCCCTTTCAGGATCTTCACATAATCTATAGTGAATAGAAAAACAGATCCCCTTTTCTTCGAAAATTATGCCGTCTATTTTACATAGTTCTCCTTTTTGAATATCTCTGGTAACTTCGTTAATTGCAGGTAGATATTTACGAACTTCAGGCTCAATGAATATTTCACCATCCTTGAGGTACTCCAAGCCATGATTTCCAACATAAAGCAGTCCATCTACCCCCACTATCCTTTTTGCATCCTCAACACATCTTCCAGTCACCAGAGCAACTAATTTGAATTTTTCTGCAAGTTTTTTTAATAGAGCCCTCATAACAGGGCTTACCACTGCTTTATCAGGAGTTGGAGCAATCTCACTTATGGTGCCGTCTATATCTGTTATAATGCTGGTTTTAGAATCTCTAAATCTCTCAAATTCATCCAAATGATCAAATAGATATTCTGGCGTTTTCACTCAACCAATCCCCCATACTCTCAATATTAATAAACAATTTTTAAAAATAACTAAAATTATGCATATCTATAAAATTAATGTGTTCTGTGCTCGACCTCTGGACAAAGCCAATCCTTACAGAAGGTCATGACAAATTCACCTTTATCAGTGACTAAATGAATTCTCCAGCAATCATGGTTATGGGTTTTAAATTTAATATCAAGGACCTTTTTACCCATAAGCTTCGAAAAAGTCTCCTGACATTCCTCTATCTTTTTATCAAGCTTCATAACAATCCCTCTGATGAATTAATTCAATAAATTGACCATAAAACATAACCAAATGATATTTCCGTTGT
>VGTM01000141.1 GCA_016874685.1 Methanobacteriota archaeon | reverse complement strand
GTATACATGTTATAATATTATTATTTATTATATTATTATTTAGTAGATAAGTAAAATAAGTTTTTATTTTAATTTTATTATTTTATAGTCAAGTGCAAAAGTTTTTAAACCATTGGTTAAATGAAGGCTGTCGAAAATTGAATTTAATCAATCAAGCCAATTTTAGGGATTCCTGTGAGTTATAAGTTTAATAAATTATGCTCTTGACTATAATTTAGAAATTTTTAGAATGGATTTTTAAAAAAATTTAATTTAAAAAAATTAAAGAAAAATTAAATAAAAATTAGTATGATTATTCATCCAAAACTCGGATAAATAAACTTTCTTTTTTAACAACATCTAGCTTATCTATTTTTTTTATAGCCATCTGAACATTTTTCTCCAGGGCTTCGTGTGTGATCATGAAAATCGGTACTTCTCCTCCTTCACTCCTCTTTTTTTGACTTACAGATTCTATACTTATATTAAGGTCGCTCAATATGCCTGATATCTCATGTAAAACTCCTGGTTTGTCAATAACTGTCATTCTAATATAGTATCTGGAGGTTATATCTTTTATATCCTTTATTTTCTTAACCTGAGTATATTTTGGTCCATATAAAACTTCTTTATCCATATTTTTGATTATATCCAAACAATCACCAATTACGGCGCTTGCTGTGGGCATCATTCCAGCTCCCTGACCATACATCATAACAGGTCCCATTGCATCTCCAACTATGTATATACCGTTGAAAACATCACGAACTGAGGCTAGGAGGTGATTTTGAGGGATTAATGTTGGATGTACTCTAACTTCAAGCTCCCCATTCACCATCTTTCCAATTGCAAGGAGTTTTATTGTATAACCCAGATCATCCTGTGTAAATTTTATGTCTTCCTGTGTTATCTTACTTATACCTTCAACATGGAAATCTTCCTGCTTTATGTAAACTCCGAATCCCAGGATAGTTAATATAATCAATTTTTGAGCTGTGTCAAAACCTTCGATATCAAAAGTTGGATCCTGTTCTGCATAACCCTTATCCTGAGCCTCCCCTAACATATCTTCAAAGTTTCTGTTCTCCTCAGTCATTTTGGTCAATATATAGTTGGCAGTACCATTTATTATCCCATATATGGATTGAATATGATTGGCAGCTAGACTTTCATTTAATGGCCCGAGTAGTGGAATTCCACCACCTACACTGGCTTCAAAGCAGATTCTGACATTATTCATCTTCGAGCTTTTAATGATCTCTTCCCAGTGTTTTGCAAGCAAAGCCTTATTGGCAGTTACCACAGGTTTCCCATTTTCCATAGCCTTTAGGATAAAACTTAGAGCTGGTTCGTAGCCCCCGATAAGCTCTATCACTATGTTAATTTCTGGATCTTCAAGTATTTCGCTTACATCAGTTGACAATATCTTTGGATCTATCTCAACGCCCCTAGGAGTTGTAATATCAAGATCAACTACTTTTTTGAGCCTTATTTTCACTCCAGCTTTACCTTCCACAAGATCAAGATTTTGATTGAGAATCTCTACCACTCCTGATCCTATGGTCCCAAAACCAATAAGTCCTACATTAATTGTTTTATCCATTTAATCCCTTCCCTCGTTCATTTCATTCATTGAATTTTATTTTATTATTTTATTCTATTATATTTTTAAAATAAATTCTTTAATTTTATATATTCATCAATAGATTCTCTCGTGGTTCCAACAACTAATCTATATCTCATCTTTTTATTTTTAACTCTTTCTAATTTTCCTTTTGCAACTATCGCTTCCCCTTCGACAGCTTGCCCGGCATAAGTGTGAGTAAAAGATGCTAACTCTTCTATTGGGACATCAGGCCCTTCTATAATATCGACATTTTCGATTTTATAAATTGCTGGATTGTCAAAAGCAGCTAAGGCATCGTTCACTTGACATTCTATTTTCACAGTTCCTAGTGGTTCAAACTTTTCATCACCATAGCTTCCTTTAATCTCATCCCAGTCTCTAGTTGCAAGTATGTCAAAGAGGGTGCCATTGATTGTACCTCTGTTATTTTTACGCTTCTCATACCACCTAAATTCGTCATAACTTAGTGTGGAATCTTTTATTCTTTTTTCATACAATTTTTTCCAGTGATCTTCAATTATGCTCTTTAGTATTCCATTATCTTTATCTTTAATTTCTGCAAAAATATTAAGGGCTTTTCTGTGTTTATTCAATCCATAAACAACAAAATCGATATCAGAATTTTCTGCATCATATAAATCAGGTAATATCGATCCTGAAATTCCCATGTTATCATATGGAATATTTGCATATTCGTGAAAAATGTTAGCTATTTTTATAACCTTTTTTAATAATTCAACATCAGGAACATCGTTCATTATTTCTCTAAGTCGTTTTTCAGGATGCATAAGTTCTTTTACTTTATCGATAGGCACCCCCATCATTTCAACACCAGTAGTATGGCAATCATATAAATATTGGGGAAAATTCTGCTTTAGGTAGTGGTAGGCCTGCTTTGAATCTACTTTAGAATATCTTCGACCATTTTTTGACCTTTCACCTTCTGGATCAGGAATGTATCTTAGAAATGATAGTATTCTATCCTCTGGATGAAAATAAGAGGTTGTGGCAAAAAAAAGATCATCTTCAGTATATATAAAATCTCTGGGTCTTGATCTCATGGATTAAATTGATACAAGACATATTATTAAATATGATAGTTTCAAGACTAACGTCTGGCAAGGATTTAAAAAAAGGTATTGAAGAAATAATAGTCCAAAATGATTTAAATTCAGGTATAATATTGTGTATTGTGGGAAGTTTAAATTCAGCACTATTAAGAATGTCTAATGAGGATGTTAAAGAGTTCAGGGGTCCATTTGAAATAGTATCTGCTGAAGGAACTATCACAAGAGACGGAATTCATGTTCATATTTCCATGTCAGATGGTAGAGGAAGAGTATTTGGAGGACACCTACTGGATGGCTGCATTATAAATACAACCGCTGAGATTTGTATAATGGAAATTGAGGGCACTTTGAGAAGGATTTTTGATCCAGAAACAGGTTATAAAGAGCTTTCAATAGATTAACTTCCAATCAATTCCTCTTTTTCACGAAATATTTAATATTGAAATGGATTTTAGGATATTGGACATAAATTATTGCTTAATTTAAATAATAGTTAAAAATAATATGGATTTGTTCAATTTTGTTTGTAATCTAAGCTTATATATCTAATAACGTATAATAACACTATCTGATAAACTAATTAATTTAATAAAGTTAATTAAATAATTTAAATTAATTGTGAAGTCAATAATCTTATAATCTCTTTTTATACGTTACTTCTTTGAATTTAACCTTAAATTCTGTACCACGACTTTTATCCAATTCAATTGTACCGTCAAGTTGTTCTACTAAGCGGTTAATTAGTTGTAAACCTAAAGTGTCTGTTTTTCTTAAATCTATGTCTTCAGGCAATCCTACGCCATCATCGCTTATAATCAGTTCATATTCTGAGTCCTCTGATCTAAGTTCTATGTTGATTATTCCTTTATGGCCTTCAGGGAAGGCATGTTTTATGGAGTTGGTTAGAAGTTCGTTGACTATTAGGCCTAATGGTACAGCATTTTCTATATTTAGTTTCACATCTTCCACATTCGTTTCTATTTTTATGCGGGTTCTGTCAACTTTATAGGTGCTGGAGAGTTCTAGAGTTAGGCTTAGGATATACTCTGCAAAATTAATATGGGCGAAGTCTATGGACTGATATAGCTTTTCATGGATCATGGACATGGATTTAACCCGGCTTTGGCTGTCTCTGAAAATTTCCAAATCCCTTTCATCTTTTATGTAACGGGATTGTAGGCTTAGAAGACTGGAGATTATTTGCATATTATTTTTAACTCTATGGTGTATCTCAGCGAGAAGCGATTCCTTTTCTTTGAGTGATGCTTTTATTTGATTTTCAGCTCTTTTACGCTCAGTGATGTCTTCCAAAAGGAAGGACATACCAATTATTTTCTTCCCTATTCTAAGTAGAGAACGATGTACAACAAACGTAACTTGCTTTCCTTGCTTATTAATCATAGTAAATTCTTGTTCAGCAAGCTTTTTGCCTACTATTAGTTCTTTAAATCTTGATAATATTGTTTT
>VGTM01000140.1 GCA_016874685.1 Methanobacteriota archaeon | reverse complement strand
TGATTTATATAAAAGGAGGGAAAGGTAGAAAGGATAGATATACACTTCTTTCGGATGTGGTGATTGAAACTTTGAGTTTGTATCTAAAGTTATATCAACCGAAAAAGCGGCTTTTCCCCGGACAAAAGGAGGGGAGGCATATCACAACAAGAACTGTGCAAAGAATATTTGAAGATGCTGTCAAAAAGGCTGGTGTTAGTAAAGAAGTTAGCGTTTATTCTTTAGGACACAGTTTTGCGACACATCTATTAGAAAGTGGGGTAGATTTGAGATATCTTCAAGAGCTTTTGGGGCATAAGAGCAGTAAAACAACGGAGATATATACACACGTGAGTAATAAAGATCTGGGTAAAATAAAAAGTCCGTTAGATTTAATAATGAAGAATTCACATATCAAAAATGAAGTTGAGAGAAATGACGATTAGCAGTCAGCTAAAGGGAGGTATATACGACGTAAGTTTCAGATATTATTCCAATTTGGATATATATACGACATTGATGTCGGATATCCTAAGTTATGTGAAATTTTGGTATAAATGTTCAAGAAAAAATAAAAAGGAGGAGGTCAAATGAACATCTATGTAGGCAATTTGTCGCGTGAAGTCACCGAAGAGGACTTGCGACAGACTTTTGGAGCTTTCGGGCAGGTTACATCCGCCACTATTATCAAGGATAAGTTCAGTGGTGAATCAAGAGGGTTTGGATTCGTGGAAATGTCCGTCAAAGCTGAAGCCCAGGCCGCCATTACCGGACTGAACGGCAAGGAGTTGAAGGGACGAGCGCTTAACGTTAATGAGGCTCGCCCTCGCTCTGAAGGCCGTCGAGGAGGCGGAAAGCCAGGTGGAGGCTATCGGGGTGGTCAGCAGCGTTCTTGGTAAGCAGCACTCCGACATAATAGCGCCATAGGTAAAACTTCGCCTAACAGCGTATAAAAGGCAAAACTTCATTTTGCTCAAATTGCCTTCGGCAACCTCTTTTATTAGCAAAACGTTAGGCGAAATTCTGCTTGGTGGATTGGAAGAACGATAAAAACGTTTAAAAAAAAAATAAAAAACAAACGCCCCTACTTTTAAAAATGTGCAAAAATGTAGCTATGCATTAAATTGTAAGTCCGACTAATTTAACGCAATATGGCTTGTAGGATTGGATTTATCTAATTGATAATATGCACCAAATTATAAGATGCATATCTTGCACAACATTCAAGTCATGAGCGATAGATTATTAGGTGAGAATGGTTCTGAAGTATTAAGCAGAGTTGCAGGTGTAATTTTCCTGCTATAGCAATAGAATTCATACGAAAAGGTGTTTTTGGTTTGATAGGAGGAATTTAGAATGAAAAATTGTTATATGGACGCAAAGGATTTTTAATTTCTAAGCATCATCACAAAAATCATAAAGTTTACAAATGCCTGTATAGTGTGTCTCTTTTTGCTGGAATTCTCCCCAAATTTCTTATCATTCTCTCTAACTTGGAGGGTGAAATATAATTTCCATGGACGGCTCCAGCAGCTCTTGATATATTCTCTTCCCCAAGGGTTCCCCCAAGATCATTTGCCCCTGCCATAAGACAGATCTGTGCAAACTTCAAGCCCAATTTTACCCAAGAAACCTGTATATTCTTAATTAGATCTCTAAACATTAATCTTGAAACTGCATAGACTTTCAAATCTTCTGCACCGGTTGTTCCAGGATTAGAAATTCCTTTTTGATAAATAGGGGCATTCAAGTGCATGAAAGTTAAAGGTACGAACTCTGTAAATCTACTTGTTCTCTTTTGGATATTTCTTAGAATCTCCAGATGATCAATTCTATGTTTTACATTTTCCACATGACCATACATCATAGTACAGGTTGTTGGAACTCCGATTTTATGGGCAGTTTCAATAACATCAATCCACTGGGCAGTTGAAAGCTTCCCTGGACATATAATGCTTCTCACATCATCATTTAAAATCTCAGCAGCAGTGCCTGGCATTGAATCAAGCCCAGCATCTTTGAGCATTTTAAGAGTTTCTTTAACTGAAAGATCAGACTTTGAAGCACCATAAAAAATTTCCATTGGAGAAAATGCATGTATATGTATGTCTGAAATCTCTGCCTTTATACTCCGCAAGATATCTTCATAAAAATAGGCATCTATATTTGGATGCAAACCCCCCTGTATACATACTTCCACAGCACCATCTTGTTTTGCCTTTTTGGTTCTTTTAATGATTTCATCAATGCCTAGAAAGTATGCACCCTCATCATATGCATCCTTTCTAAATGCACAAAAACCACAGTTTCCAGTACAGATATTGGTAAAGTTTATGTTCCAGTTTTGGATGTAAGTGACTTCCTCACCTACCAAATCTTCCCTCAACATGTCAGCAGCAATTATCAATGCTTTAAGCTCTTTTCCTCTAGTTTCCATGAGTTCCACTGCTTCTTCTTTGGAAATCCCAGTTTTGATGGCTTTTTGAAGGATTTCTTCTATCTGAGGGTTGATTTTTAACTTCTCAAACATGCGATCTCATATTTTCTTTTATCACTTTAAATGTTTTGCTTAGAATAATGATTGTATTCTTGGAATGTTATAGTGTTGGCCATGGTCAAAAATCCAACAAAAATCGATAAATTTAAATAGTAGTGAGTCTTAAGAAGATTCGGAGGTGAAATTATGGCTGAATTACCAATTGCTCCAGTTGGAAGGATCATAAAAAATGCTGGTGCACAAAGAATAAGCGACGATGCAAAGGAGGAATTAGCAAAATCTCTGGAAGAAATAGGAGAAGATATTGCTAAAAAAGCCGTTGCATTAGCAAAACACGCCGGAAGAAAAACAGTTAAAGCATCAGACGTTGAAATGGCTGCTAAAACAGCCTAATTTTTTTATTTTTCCAGTAAAATCTATTATTTTTTCATGAGACCTTTTTTTATTTCTTTTTTTTATAATTCATAATATCCTAAAAAATTGAATATAGTTTAAAATTCTTTTTTTAAAAAATAAAATGATTTTCATGATGGACAAAATATAAATAATTCTTTGATTAACAGAAATTTTTACAATTAAAAAATTAGGAGGATGAAAAATGAGCACTGTTGATAATTTAAATGAGGCATTTGCCGGTGAATCTCAAGCAAATCGTAAATACATTGCTTTTGCCAAGAAAGCAGATGAAGAAGGATTTTTCCAAGTTGCAAGATTGTTTAGAGCTGCAGCCGCCGCAGAAACTGTACATGCACATAACCACCTTAAAGTTCTTGAGGGAATTAAAAGTACCAAAGAAAATCTTGAAACAGCCATAGCTGGAGAAGTAGGAGAATTTAAAGAGATGTACCCTGTTTTTATTGAAGAAGCAGAGAAAGAAGGGAATCAAACCGCTTTATGGAGCTTTGATGTTGCAAATAAAGTTGAAGAAATCCATGCTATACTTTATCAGAAAGCACTGGAAAATCTTGGAGATAATATCGAAGTAGTCTATCATGTTTGCAACTTCTGTGGAAATACAGTTGAGAAGGAAGCTCCAGAGATCTGTCCAATTTGTGGTGCACCAAAATCAGAGTTTAAAAAGATAAAATAATCCTATTTTTTAATCTTTTTTTGGTGTAAATTATGTTTTGAAGGTTTTACACATTTTAATATGTTATCAGTTTTTCATCTTATTCCGATAGTATCTAAGTGATATCAATATTAAATTATTGCTATTATTTTTTTAGTTATTGATCATTATTGGTCAAATTAAAAAGTTTTTAAATTCTTAGGATGAAAATCAAAAAATAGAAAAATAAGAACTAACAGATGAAAAAATCATGACTAATATAGATTTTTATGGTGGAGTGGATGAAATTGGTGGAAATAAGATACTTGTTAGTGAAAATCAGACATCAATATTCCTAGATTTTGGTATGAGCTTTTCACAGGCCAATAAATATTTCTCTGAATTTTTGCAGCCAAGAAAAGCCAATGGAATTTGTGATTTTGTTGAATTTGGTTTACTTCCTTGGATAAGGGGGATTTACAGGGAAGATTACCTTCGACATAGCGGAATTTCCTATGATGTCGAACCTTCTGTGGATGGTGTCCTTTTAAGCCATGCTCACATGGATCATTCTTCTTACATTCACCATCTTAGGGAAGATATTCCTATTTATCTTACAGAGGAGTCGTATCTAATTCTAAAGGTGTTAGAAGAGACCAGTAGTGTGTCATTCACAGA
>VGTM01000139.1 GCA_016874685.1 Methanobacteriota archaeon | reverse complement strand
CTCTGTTAATAGGAAGATAAAAGGCATAAAGGTTATATAATCATGCTAAATTTGTAAATATTAGTAAGAATTAGACCTATAATTAATATTTATTGATGTGTAAAGGTTGTTTTGATGAAAAAAGATGATCGTCAATTAAAGAAAGTATTGCATGAGCCAATGGCTCTTTATCTTACACTAACATACAATACATTAGTTTCTTTAGTTCAGGGCTTTGTTTTAGGCGCAATATTCTACATAATCAGCATTCAACAAAACATTGACATTTTAATTATCTGTAATATGGTTATTTGCTTTTTAATGGCAGTTTTTGTCTGGCACAATTATATAGTCCATAATCAGTTTATAGTGATACGTGCTTCAATTTTTGATACTTTAATTCCTATTACTTTGGGCATAACTCAGTCGTTATTAGCTTTAGCAATCCCAAAACCAATTTATATTTTCACTTTCATCCTCATATTCGTCGTCGTTATACTTATTTTTTCTCTTTTAAATGTATTTATTAAAAATAATGATCCAGCAGCGCTTGAAGTTTTTAAAGAGCATCTTAAAGAGCAGGGACCAGAATTTGCTGAAGATTTATATGAAGAGATAAGGAATTTCGAAAAACAAAGCATGAGTAATGCAGGTTACATTGTAATATTTTTCAGCATATTAACAGCATTTAACTATTTCATGCCTCTCAGCATGGAAATTAAAACGTATATTAGTACCATTGTAACAGGATTCTTAATTATACAGATGTATCGTTACGATTTAAATTATTATCTAAATAGATCCAAAAAGCTGGAAAAATATGGCTATAAATGGTAAAAAAATTATTTTAATACTTAAATGCATTCGGAATATACCTCAAAAGGTCCGTAGCAGTGAAATTGTAACCATATTCCTCTGATGTAAGATCTCCAGCCCTGCCATTTATAAATGCTCCAAGACAGGCTGATTCAAATGCATCATGACCCTGAGCCATTAATCCAACTGCAATACCTGCAAGACAATCTCCTGTACCTCCAACTGTCATTCCAGGATTTCCTGTTTTGTTTAAACGTGTTTTATCCCCATTAGAAATTATATCAATAACTCCTTTAAGTAGAATGACACATCCACTTGTTTTTGAAGCATTTGAAACCATTTTTATTTTATCTTCTAATTTCTGAGGAATATTTAAATCAAAAATAGACTTAAATTCTGCAGAATGTGGTGTTAAAATTACCTCTACATCGTTTTTATTAATTTTATTGATATTTTTTATTGTATTCTCATTTAACAATTTCAGGGCCTCAGCATCTATTACCATTGGTTTTTTAATTTTACAGACTAAATCATTCAATGCATCACCAGTATCGTCATCTCTTCCAATTCCACAACCAATTACTATTGAATCAACTTTTTTTGAAAATTTTAATATTTCATCAACGTGTTTTTTTGAAATAATCTCCCCTGGGAGACTTTTAACAATCAAATCGGGAGAATATGAACGTATAGTATGTGAAACACTTTCTGGAGACATTACATAAACAAGGTCCACTCCAGATTTAAATGAAGAAAGTGCTGCAAGTGCTGGAGCTCCAGAATAATCAACACCACCACCTACTACAAGTATTTTTCCGTTGTGCCCTTTATGAGATTTTGGATCTCTTTCTTTTAGCCGTAGAAGATCTCCTACGCCTACAAAAAGCTCAACTTCCTTTGGAATCCCAATATCACATACAACCAGCTTTCCTAAGTACTTTGGGTCTGCCCTAGTAAGACCTGTTTTAGCTCTGTGAAATGTCACCGTCATATCGGGCTTTACTGCTTTATCATGAACTTCTCCAGTTAAAGGATCAACACCGCTTGGAACATCCACAGATATTTTGGTTCCTTTTGATTGATTTATAACGTCGATTGCAGTCGATACAGGTTCTTTAAGCTTTCCTTTTATGCCTGTTCCCAATATTGCGTCTAAAACTATCTCTGCATCTGTTTTTTCAAGGTAAGATGAATCCTCTAATGCATGAATTTTAACAGGGCTTAAACCATATTGAATTTTTTCAAGAACTTTCAAATTCGCCTTTGCCTCCAATGATCTAATCCGGGATGGATGGCTTAAAAAAAATATTTCGACTTCAAATCCACTATTTAGAAGATGTCTTGCTGCTACAAATCCATCACCACCATTTCCGCCAGTACCTGCAAATATGGCAACTTTACAAGGTTTTGAAAGCTCGAATATATTATTAGCAACACATCTACCTGCATTTTCCATTAGTGTTAATTTTGAAATGCCCATATTCTCAGCATTACTATCAATGACCATCATGTCTTTAGGAGTCATGTTATCACTATTTATATGATTATAAACCAAATTATATTTAATCGTAACCTTTGAGATTACCTTAAATCTTAAAGAATTGGATTTATTCTAAAGTGATCTCTAAATGGTTCATCAAAGATGGTGATCCAATGCCTCCCCGAATTGAATTTAATAGGTTCCAATCAGAATTCATACCTCCCTTCCCTTTTTCTATATTGTTATATGCTTTTCTAGCTGTGATCATCTTAATTATATATGGGGTGATAGGATCGATTTACATAATGAATTTAGATCTGATAAACTCAATTTATTATACAATTATAACCATGGCAACAGTAGGATATGGAGATATAACTCCCATAACCCCCATTCAAAAGATATTTACTGTGACTCTGGTTGTAGGGGGTGTGGGTTTAGTTGCATATGCTTTTACTATAACTATAACGGTGGTTACAATGGCAGTTGAAGAAATAACATCTGGAGCATCTATGAGAAGAAAATTAGCTGCGAAGAGAAATCATTTTGTCCTTTGTGGTTATGGTAGAGTAGGTGCTGCAGTTTTTAATGAACTTAAAAAAAGAAATCAAGAAGTAATAATAGTGGAAAAGGATAGGAAACTTGTTGAAAAAGAATTGTGGGAGGACCCAAAAATCCTTGCAATTCCCGGCGATGCAACCGATGAAACTATATTGAAAGATGCAGGTATAAAAAGGGCTAGGGGGGTTATAATAACCACAGGCGAAGATGTAGACAACCTTTTTATCACTTTAACAGCAAGAGAGACCCATCCAGATATATGGATAGTGGCCAGATCAAGTAAAAGTATAAATATCAAAAGACTATATCGTGCTGGAGCAGATAGGGTTATTTCGCCAGAGACAAGCGGTGGAGAAGATATATACTTTGCAGCCATTGAACCTACCATGATGAAAATCACTGTAATGCATGAAGTTACAGATATCCGAAGGGAAGCAGAAATCATACTGAAATATGGATGTACAATGGAGAATATAGAGTACCATCTACCCGAATTTAAAGAACCCCTACAAAGAAAGGTTGAACTATCCACAAAAGATGAACTAGACAGTTTTTTGGGTAGTTTAGAACGAGATGTTGCAAGAAAAAAATCCTTGGAGAGAATATATGAATCAGTTAGTGGAATTCACTCCCACTGGATTTCAGGGCCTGATGAAGAAAGTTTGGAAAATGTGGAACGTGAACTAAAAACAGACGGACTTATTTTAGGTGCAAATCTTGATGAAGATGAAATTAAAGAAGTGGCAAGGAAATATGGACGGCTTGTTGAAATAGTAATAAAACCAGAGATTAAGATAACTGAAACACATACTGTACCAGATATAAGGGAAGAAGCAGAAATAATACTGAAAAATGGGGGTGTTCTGGAGGATATTGAATATTACTTACCTGGATTCCGTGAACCTCTCCATAGAAATGTTGGATTGACTAAAAAAGAACAAATGGATAGATTTATCGAAAGTTTAGATCATGATTCTAAAAAAATGGAGTCATTAGAAAGATTATATGCGCTATCAGGGGGAGGAATCCACTCACACAGAATTTCAGGGCCAGATACCAAAATTCTTGCCCGTGTGGAGAAAGAATTGGAAGATAAAGGTTTTCTTCTAGGTGTAAACCTATCCTTTGAGGAAATAAAGGAAAAAATTAAAAAATACGGAAGAGTGGCTGAAATTGTGGTCAAACATCAAGTAGGTGAAATTGATGATAAAAGGATAATAGTAAGTCTTGGAGGCCATATATTAGATTCAAAACATTACCTTCCAGGTGTTAGACAGGTTGTAACCCGTAAACTTTATTTGAGAACTATGGAAGACTTGAAAAAATGTGAAAAAGAACTTGAAAAACCTGATGCAAGAAGATCGCTCAAAGCCCTATATGAAATATCCAGACACATACACTCTCACACCGTCTCAGTACCTGATGTTAAAACCATGGC
>VGTM01000138.1 GCA_016874685.1 Methanobacteriota archaeon | reverse complement strand
TTTGGAGCTGGACTCATCAAACAATCCACATATAAGCTATTATGATGCTAGTAAAGGAGATTTAAAGTATGCCTCATGGACTGGTTCATCCTGGAAAATTGAAGTAGTTGATAGTAACGGTGACGTTGGTTATGATACGTCTTTAGCTTTGGATTCGTCGAATAACCCCCACATCAGTTACAACGATGATGATACCAATGATGTGAAATATGCTTACTGGAATGGTACTGTTTGGGTCATTCAAAAAGTGGTTGGTTCAGCTGATGTCGGCTGGGGAACATCCATAGCTCTTGATTCATCAAATAATCCTCAAATAGCATATCATGACGAACCAAAATATGATTTGAAGTACGCAAAACTAATAATTTTTTATAAATGAATTAATAAATCTAAAAAATTAATTTTTAATCATTTTTTCTTTTTTTAAGTTATAACTAATTAATATATGTCATTTATTTATACGCATTTATTAGTTATGGGGGTTATCTAATGTTTTAGCTCAAATCTTTTGTATAATGCCATTTCCCACGTTATCTACAAACTTCCGCATCTTTAAGATCTGGTCTGGATTAGTTGAAATAGAAGTGATTCCAAATTCAACCATTTTTTTGACTATACGAGGATCTGATGCTGCATAACCGCATATACAGCTTTCAATCCCTGGAAAAAATTTTTAATTTTTTCAGGTAGCTTCCCATGAATATATGAGGTTATAGGATGTGTTATTCTGTTTAAAACTCATCTTAAGTTCATATTACTTTTAGGAAAGATGAGGGGAACAATTTTATAGAGGGAAAATCCTATTTGCTAATTTTTATAATGTAATATCCTTTATCAAAGATCTAAGTGTCTCCTTTTCGGATTATACGCCTTCTCTGCAGTCCATCCATCACAAGTTGGAATAATTTGGAATCATGAGGAAAACCTTCATGCAGAAGAAAAGCCAAAGGACGCATACTTCTATGATCTAATGCCACAGTAAACTTGAATCCGATATTGTAACCTTTAATGAACTATAACCCCATTTATAAGGCAGATTTTCCAAGAATTTTTTGGTGATTTTCCGCTTGTTCCAATTCAAATCCAACTGAATATCAGTAGAATCAACCAAAATAACAGCTTTCCACGGCCACGATGGGATGATAATGTGTTTAAAATTCCTAAAACACAATTCATCATCTGTTCTTCGAAAATCTTGATAAAAACTCGTATATTTGGAGTTCAGATGGCATTTCCTCTATTCCAGCAAATTTATGAAGCTCCTCCCGCTCCTTTAACTCCCGAAGAACATAAAAAACAAGTAGAAAAAAACAAAGCAATCATCATCACCTTTAACATCACCCCAGCTTTCACAGCAGGTTTTATTCTATGTTTAGCTATTTATTGCTTTACTCTACGGGAACCGAAAATTTTAAGTATATCGCTTTACAATTTCCATTCGGAGTCTCTTTGGTCACAGTTCAACGGAGATTTCATTTAGTACACCAGAGGAAGCTATATGTTTCCTCTTTTATAAATTTTACTGTTTTAATCTCTTAAAAATAGTTTTAATAGAATTTTAAAATGCACTTTTACAAACCAGCTTAATAATATGTTCAAAAAGAAAAAAAACCAGGATAACTCTTAAAAAATCTGCGAAAAGCTAGCACCTATGCTTTGATATTGAATATTTCCAAGTTAATTATCAAAAACTTCTAGTATGAGATACTACAAAATAAAAGTAATTCTATTCTAAGAATTCAAAGGAAAAAAATTTATGGAGGAGTTTAATGTCACTGTTAAACGATCTAAAAAAGAAGGCTACAAAGGAGTTAGACAAACAAAAAAATAAAAAAATAGATGAACAGGTTAAGGTAGTAGAGAAAAAAGCAAAGGATGAACTTAAAAAAAGGCTGAAGTTTTAATTTGATTTTGATGGTAATACATTAAATCAGGTAATACCTTAAATTAATCTATTTTATTTTTAACTTGCTTAGAGTTTTGATCTATTTTGAGTTTAAAAAAATAGAAATGTATCCCTCTAATTTGAGGGATGTAAAAAATCTATGGATACACATATCTGTTGGCATATCTAGCTTCGTATCTGTATCCCCATCGGTAATCCCATCTATATTTGTATTTATGGTAATGTCTCCATCGATATTCCCATCTGTTATTGTATTTAATATAGTATCGTACTTTGTACCATATGGTGATTCTGTATCGTATCCATTGTTTCCAGCGGCTTAATTTGTATTTAGCAAGTACATAGTATTTGTATGCTATAAGTGCGTATACTGAACCATTGGTGTTGACTTTTTCGTTATCTAATGCTGCTGATATTGTTGCAAGAGCTGGTGCTTGAGTGCCGGTAAAAGTGGCAGTTGTTTTGCCATTTACTGTATATTTTACGATGGTTTTACTGCCGATACTTCCAAAGTTTGTGGAGAATGTGATTGGTGTTCCATCTGGAATATGTCCTGATGCGGATGTGTCAACTCCATTGGAGTTCTTTGTAAGGTCAGCAGTGATTATTGAAGTACCTCCAAATGGAATTACAGATTTACTTGCACTTATTTTCAGTACAAGCCATGGATCAAAGATAACTGAACCCGTTCCTATATTTGAGATCTGATTTTGTACATTCGTTGCATCATTGTAGCCCCACCAATTGTTTTCAGCATTTATTATTCCATTAAATGGTTGTCCGGGAGTAACTAAGTTACAAAGCCCATATTAATGTTGACAGCGATTCTGTTGAAATGAATATTTTGATTGCTGGTGTTTATGATGTTGATTCCGATATTATTGCCAGTGATTGTGTTTTCGGTTATTGTATTTGATATACATCCATCAGTATGGATTCCAAAATTCTTGTTGTTGGATATATTATTTTCATATATTTTGTTGTAGGTTGAACCTTGCAGGTCTACTCCATTCCAATTGTCAGTGATCTCATTCTTAAAAATTGTATTGTTATGTGCATCAGGACCGTAAATCCCTTCATCATCGCCTGAGATAGTGTTTTCGGTTATAATATTTTCGACTCCATTGTGTAGAGCGATTCCCAACCAATTTTTTGATATCGTATTGTCTTGTATGGTGTTTTTATTCTCACTACTAAAGTCAATACCATAGTCACACTGACTAATGGAATTTCCTTTTATGGTGTTGTTCTCACAGGGATAGAGTGGGTTCCCCATCCATATGTATATCCCCCTGCTCTGTCTTACAGCGTTACTTATTATGTTTCCAGTGATTTGACAGTCTTTCTGTGAAACTATGTCCATTCCATAATTAGAATTGTCCATCAAATTGTTGTTAGAAATGACAGCGAGTAAACAGTAATCAAGATGGATTCCTGTTGGGCTGTTTTTTATAGTATTACCAGTTACAGTAAGGTAAGCACTTCCCTGGGCATTTATTCCACAACCCACTCCTGATCCAGAATTATCTGTAATTGTATTTCCTGAGATGGTGGTGTTGTAGTTAGAATCTACGTAGATCCCCTCTTGGTTTTTGGTAATTATGTTATTGATTATTCTATTGTTGTTTGTATCCATTGACCTCTTACCCCGATATAATGCAATGAAATAGTGTTATTTTCCACTGTGTTTTCTGATGAAAGCATTATACCATATGTGTCAGAAGTGCCTAAAATTGTGAAATTACGTATTGAAGAACCTTGACTCATCGTAACAACCCATGAATCTGAAGCCTGAACAGTAACTTGGCCTTTTGCTGTTAAGTTTAGATTTGTCTTGGTTAAAACAACGTTTTCATTGTAAATCTAGGGTGTTCCGCCATTATCATAGACATCTATATTATCACCAGAATTTGCAGCGTTTACAGCATCATAATATTTGTATAGGTATGACCCGGACCAACATCTCTGGTAGTGGCTGCAACATCTTCGATGGTTATTGTTAAAACTAGCATTAAACAGAGCAAAATTAGTGGAATAACCAATATTCGATTTATTCTATCCACTTTTTTACCTCCTTAAATTTTTAAAAATTAATACCAACTTAAAATTAACTTAAACTAGAATTAAGTGCAAACAGAGTAAAAAAATAGAAACAATAGGGAAACATAGGAATGGTGTTTTTTAAAATCAATTATTTGATAATTTTGTTTAACTGAAAGCTTAACTGAAAGCATTGTGCGATGATTTCTAAATATTTCTAAATTGACTTTATCTATTTATTAATAAATACGCTCATGCCTCCATATTAGTGCAAAGATTTAAGTAGTTTTAGTTACATATTATTTTGTATGAAAGCTGATAGTTTAGTGTTGGAATTGTTTATTCCAGATGAAGATAAAGCTATGAAGATTTTT
>VGTM01000137.1 GCA_016874685.1 Methanobacteriota archaeon | reverse complement strand
CATCATAAATGCTGTAGAGATAATGGGCTTCGTCATTGATTGAATGTAGAATAAATCATCAGTCTTCATGGGTACTTTAGTTGTTACGTTTTTATACCCCATCGCTCCCAAGTGAACTACTTGACCCTTATGAATAATCATGGTTACCGCACCAGGGATATTTCCTTTATCTATTTCAGATTGTACGAATTTTTCTAATCGATTAACGCGATCAATATTTATGCCCGATTCGATTTTAGACCCTTGAGCACTGATCTCAACTACGAATAGGAGGCAAAATGATAGGAAAAAATAGTTTATCAGTCTCATATTATGTATTGTTTTATATAAATCGTCAAAGAAAGTGGACAGTTTAGTTGTAGAGTGAATATATGAATAAATCATTAAGGATGATATAAGTTCAAACTCTATATTGACCCCCTATATGGCTGAATCAAAGCCTAATATCTAGTTTTTTAAGTAATTTCATCTGATTACAAAAAACAGTTGGAGTCACATAATGTATAAAATTCTATTCTTTCTATTTGCTGCTTGCCTGAATGCAGGTGCACAAACCACCTTTCCCCACAAAGGAAGTCTGATCATTATAGGTGGTGGAGAAATACCTGATACCATTTATAATTTATTTGCTAAAAAAGTAGGAGGAAAGGATCAGTCGATTATATATATTCCTACTGCAACAAAAGATGAATCATGGATTCAAGCCGGTGAACATTTAAAAAAATTTATTAGCTGGGGATTTACCAATCTGAAAACTGTACATACGCGAAGCAAAGAGAAGGCAAATGAAAAAGAATTTCCTACACTAATTGACAATGCAAAAGGAATCTTTATAGGAGGCGGTGATCAGGTGAATCTCTCCAATGTATATGGAGGAACTGCCACACTACAGGCTATGCGCAGACTGCTGGATAGAGGTGGGGTTATCATGGGTACTTCCGCTGGAGCAACCATCATGGGTTCGTTGATGATTGGAGGCGATCATCGGAAAACGCCGAATATTCCAACTACATTCGGAGAAGGATTTTCTTTCATACAACAAATGGCAATTGATCAGCATGTATTGACACGAAACCGTCAATTCGATTTGATACCGGTGCTTGAGAAATATCCGTCTATATTGGGTATGGCTTTGGATGAAGCGACTGCTGCACTTGTAGAGGGCGATAGCATCAGGGTTATTGGGAATTCTTATATGTTGATTTTTGACCAACAGGATTGGAATAAACAGCGAAAGGAATGGGGACGGGTATACCAACCATTTAAAATATTCTCCTCAGGCAAAGTATACACTTTAGGGAAAAACTGAATGATGCAGTGATGCACCTTCCCATCTCATAAATACCCGAACCATGGGTTTTGTATACAGTATTAGTAAGGTTGTTGAGATAAATCCCCTATTGCTAGGAGCCTCAGTATAATCATTAGATTGTGAAAAAAATAGTAGGCTTAATTAATTTCCCAGTCAGTATAGGTAGAATTAAATTTACCTAGTTTATCTAATTCGTCTGTATAAGATTTTAATTTAGCAAACAAGTTCGTACCTAGTTTATTTAATTTCCCGTCAGCATCAAAAAACTTATCTCTTGCATTTGGTTCGAAAATAAAAAGTAAAGCCATGTCAGTGTTATTTTTTTTGACATCTTCGCCACGCACAGCAGTTACTTCAACTAGTTTTACATTGAAAATTTTGGTGAATGCTGGCGCATATTCATTTAAATAATATTTTCTAAATTGTTCCATAGTTGCGTTAGGACTTAAAGTTACTGTGCCTTTATGAAGTCCTAATAAGCTTCCTTTTTTGAGGGTTTGTGCAAACATGCAAGTTGCTAATAACAACATTACATTTAGTAGTAAAACTTTTTTCATGATTTGTTTAAGTGTTTAATGTTAAGTTGGTAGTTGAATTTATCACTTTTATATAAAAGTATTCTATTTTCTTTAAAATGAATCTGGCAGCTCTTCATATTCAAATTGCCCCATTAGATCACTTGAGGTTCTAAAGCTTTTGTCGGTGGTGTAAGCGGTCATACCCAAAGAATCACATGTGTTAGATGCAAGCTCCATTATTTTGGGTTCCGATAAGTTTGGACTAAGCCAATCTGCAGCCCGTGCTTTATTTTAAAAAGGTGGACTTTATGTAATTAATAGAAAAAAAAGAAAAAGTAAAGCACCGCCTCAATACGCCGAACCCCTTCAAAATAACCAATCGTAGATCCCGAAGAGGATTTAACTCTTCCATCCTCTACATAGCCTATTGTAGAGCCACTAGCGCTTTTAACTCGATTATCTTCAAAGTAGCCAATTGTTGATCCGCTACTATTACGAATTCGGTTCATATCAAAGTATCCAATAGTATAGCCACTGCTATTTCTTACTCTTCCATCCTCTATATAGCCAATCGTTGATCCACTACTATTTTTTACCCTACCGCTTTCAATATATCCAATCGTTGAACCACTGCTGTTTTTAAGCCTTTGTGCTGATAGCGATGTGAGTAGAAGTAGAGAGATTGCAAGGAAGAATACTTTATAGTTCATAGCTTGATTATCTAAAAATTCAAAAGACCTAAAACTTAAAAAGTTAACTTTTGAGATGTAGGAAAAATGGGGAAGATGACATTTCGATTAAGAATATTAAGAACTTATAAAAAACAGCCTTATGGTAAAAACAGAGTGTGGTGGGCAGTTTATTTTTATTGAATTCTCATTTCCATCTACTTTGATCATCTCTCCTTCAAAACGACCAAGAAGTTCCACATGCTTACAAACACCATCATTTATTATCTCCAACTGAATAATATCACTATAGTTTGAAGTTATTGAATTACCCGCAAAAGGTTGATTGATTGCAGTTTTATGTAATGCATTGAAATCATGTGAAGCATTCAATGTTTGAATATCAACACCTTCGGGTAGTTCATATGAGAACAGATAGACCTGTTTAAATACATTTGATTTATTTGTAATCTGAACTAAAAATCCATTATCCATTATAAATAAATTTTTGAACTAGTATTAAAGGTGTTTGTATTGAGTTGTCAACTTCCCCCAACTCGGCCATTTAGAAGTTAGCAGAATTACTTTGGTTGTGTAATTAAAATCTAAGGAAGTATTAATAATACTGTCTTAGGTCAATTGTCTTTCCCTCCATTTCCGCATAGACTTTTGTGATTACTCTTTTTGTATTAGAGTCGTAGAGTACATCACCAACATTTCCCTGAAATCCAACGGTGGATTCTTTCGATACGCCTCTGCAGCAAGCTCCAGATCCAACTTGGTAGCCAACACCAAGCGATACGTTGGTTTTACCATTACCACGAACATTGAAGCTGATAGTCTTGGTTTCTGTAGTGGGTTTAAAGGAAATGCTTAAAATGCTAAGGGTGCAAATTAAAAGTGCAAGTAGATAGGGTTTCATAAGGCTGGTTTTTTAGAAAGTTACATAAAATTTACAAGGTGTTTAGGAATTATAATAGGCTACTCACCGGGGGCTCTACCCTGTGCTTATCTATGTATTCTAGCACCCAGGATAGTTTATAGAAAAGCTTACCACCGTCTTTAGAATACCTAATCTTACCTTCTTTTCTAAGATCAGCTGCATGTCTTTTGGAGATGTGCAGTATAGAGCATAGTTCAACCTCATCAATAATCACTTGATCAGCTGGTCTTTGAAATTTTAGCACCTCGCTTTTAAATTCTCGCATGAACTCTTGCGCTGCCGGTGAATCAAATATGTTATTTCTCATCGTTGCATTTTTAATAGTTATGAGCATTCATATTGCAAGATGAGCACATTTCATAGAAAAATCTTACTTCAGTTTATCCACATACAGTAAAAAAGAGCGATTTTTATTTTATAAAATAAATGAAATGTGGATAACGTATTACCATTGGTAAAAATTGATACTTTTCTTGTGGATAATATTTTTTCATGATTATTTACTTCCAGATAATTTCCTGAAATATTTTAAATTTATGATAACCCCTCTAGCTTATGCCAAAAAATAAGAATGCCTCTGTTCGTTATGATGTTATAGATAGGTGCTTAACAAATAAACTACACAAGTTTCCAACCCTTGCTTATTTGGCGCAGAAATGTTCGGAAAGGGTGGGAGTCGATATCGAAGAAAAAACGATAGAAAAGGATTTATATGATATGCGTAATTCATCGGCATTAGCCTATTATGCCCCTATCGCATATAATCGACAAAATCGGGGATATCATTATACGGAACAGGGATTTTCAATTAGGCAGTTGCCACTTAGTGATGAAGAATGGGAGGCTTTACGATATGCTGCAAATCAATTAAACCAGTATAAGGATATCCCAATATTCGCAAATTTTAAATCAGCTATCGAAAGAATTAATAC
>VGTM01000136.1 GCA_016874685.1 Methanobacteriota archaeon | reverse complement strand
TTCTACCACGAATTCTGTCCAGCTTTTTTTACCCTCTATTTCTTCTTTGGAATAGCCTGAAAGTTTCTCGAACTCTGTATTTACCAGAGATATGGTAGTATCTTCTTCAACAATTACTGTTGCAGTCCCAGTATTCTCAAATATCGACTTATATTTGGTTTCAGAGTCTTTTATATCTTTCTCAGCTTTTTTGCGCTCTGTGACATCATGGAAAATAACAACAACACCAATTATATTACCCCGATCCTTGATTGGTGCGCTGGTGTATTCAACTGGAAAGCTTGTACCATCTTTTCTCCAGAATATCTCATCAGTTATATGGCGGGAGATACCATCGACCAAGGTCGTATATACTGGACACTCCTCTGCAGGGTAAGGTGATCCATCCTTTTTTGTATGGTGTAAAATAGTGTGTTGATATTTCCCTATAACTTCTTCAGCATTATAACCAGTAATATTCTCAGCGCTAGGGTTAAAAAATGTTACATTTCCTTCCAAATCCACACCATAAATTCCTTCACCAACCGATTCCAAAATAAGTTTATTTTGATAGTTTAATCTTTTAAAAGATTCTTGCACTTTTTCATGCTCAATTTCTGATTTCTCCAGTTCAGTGATTCGTTGATGCAATTTTTCCAGCTCATTTATTAGCTGCTTCCTATCTTTGTCTTCATATTTCATCTAGAAAAGCTCCTTCTCAACTCTTTTCCTTATATTCCCTAAATTCGATCTTAAATGTTGTTCCACCTTTTCTATCCAGTTGGATTGTGCCATCAAGTTGCTTTACCAAATTATTCACCAACTGAAAACCGAGTGTGTCTGTATTTCGGAAGTCCAGATCTTCAGGCAAACCCACACCATTATCGCCCATTATCAGTGTGAACTTGCCCTTATCATCTGAATGAAGGTCAATAAATATCCTGCCCTCTATTCCCTCCGGAAATGCGTGTTTTATTGAATTAGTCAAAATTTCATTGATTATCAGCCCACATGGGATTGCTGAAGTGATATCAAACAAAATATCTTCAACCTTTATGTTGATTTTTATGTTTGGACCCACCCCATATGAAGCAAAGAGTTCAGATACTAAACTTCGGATGTAATCTGCAAACTTTATCCTTGCAAAGTCTTCAGATTGATAGAGTTTCTCATGGATCATTGCCATGGATTTAACCCTGTTCTGACTCTCCTTGAAAATCCCAAGATCATATTTATCTTTTATATATGCAGACTGGAGGCTGAGCAGACTGTAAATTATCTGCAAATTATTTTTGACTCGATGATGGATTTCTCGAAGAAGCACCTCTTTTTCTTCAAGTGATGCCTTGATCTGATCTTGCGTGCGTTTTCGATCTGTTATATCGGCAATGACTGCCAAAGTACCTTTTACATTACCCTGGGCATCATAAATTGCTGCTGCTGAAATGCTGATGTCAATAAATGAACCATCCCTCTTCTGGGCATATGTTTCTTTATCAAGGACTTTTTTCTCCTTCAACAATCTCTTTAAGAACTCTTGGAAACGGGGTAGACCATCTGCAGGTACAGTAGGTAAAGGATGACCAAACACGTCCCGTTCTCTCCATCCAAATATCTGTTCAGCTGCCGGGTTCCATATATTCACATTTCCCCGAAGATCAAGGGCAATTATAGCCAGAGGTGCGGCTTGAACTAAGGTACGGAATTCTTCTTCACTTTCCCTCAAAGCTTGTTCCGCCTCTTTACGCTCTGTAATATCACGCATAATAGCTGTAAAGAATATTTCTCCTCCTGATTTCCATTTAGCAACTGAAATCTCCAATGGTATTTCACTACCATCTTTTCGAATGCCATTACTCTCAATAACTGTTTCCATGTAAGATCTTCCTTGTGAAATTACTTTTTTTATTCCTCTCTCATGTCGCTTATGTAATCGTTCAGGAATTATGGTGGTAAGAGATTTACCAATTATATCATCTGCAGAATAGCCAAAAATAGCTTCAGCAGCTTGATTCCAAAAAATTATTTTCCTACGACTATCAGCAGAAATAATAGCATCTCTAGCCGTCTCTACAACCGAACGAAAGCTTTCCTCACTTTTTTGAAGAGCCTCTTCTGCGCGTTTGCGTTCAGTTATATCTTCGAGTGTTTCAACAGCACCAACTACATTACCATTAGAATCTCTAATTGCTGCTGCAGTAAAATACATCCATTTTCCTTCTCTGCCAAGTTTGGGAAAAAAGTCTGTGGCTTCATATGCATCTGGTACAACTTTAGATTCCCTGTACTTTCCTGCATACCAATGGTCAACCCCCCTTACATCTCCATCAACCAGTAAATCAGCCATACATGGTCTTTCTTTACTGTAAAATGCTTTCCATTGCTTATCTGTGCCTAAAACGTCCTTAGCCTTGATTTTGGTGCTTTTCTCAAGTGCATTATTCCAGTAAATGATATTATGATCTTTGTCAATAACAAATGTGGGGATGGGGGAACCATAAATTATGGCTTTTGATCGTTGTTCACTATCTTTAAGGGCTACCTCCGCCTTTTTACGCTCGGTAACATCACGAATTATGGATGTTGTAAAAGTATTTCCCTTCGACCGCCAAGTGGCAATTGATATCTCAAATGGAAATTCACTGCCATCTTTCCTCAATCCATGGGATTCGAAAGTTTTTCCAGCGTAAAAATGCTCGCCAGTGGATCTAAATTGCTTTAATCTCTTCTGGAATGTATTAACGTATCTTTCAGGCATCAATATGGACACGGGTTCGCCCTGTATTTCCTCTTCAGTATATCCGAACATATCCGGTAAGCTTTTGTTAAACTGTACAATATTACCGTTTGTATCTGTTGTTATAATTCCGTCTATTGCAGATTCTGCCACAGACCAAAACTTCCGAGCGCTTTCAATTAGCCTATTCTCTGTTTTCTGGATCCTTTCGCTTAGAAAAGTGACAACAACACCCACAACCATGAACATGAAACTTCGGATGTAATCCTCTTCTAATAAATGGTCGCCACTATCAGAAAACAGATGGGTCAAGATCAATACAACAGATAAAAATATGGGAACAACTAAGCCCTTCCTTTTCCACCAGAAAGTTGCTAAAATTATTGGGATATAGAAGAAATGGGAAAAAATAATGCCTACATGAAGTACAAAGTGAAAATAATAAGTTAAATAGCAAGATATAGCAAGTAAAATAGCCATAAATACAATCTTGTATTTTTCTGTCTGATCTTTGGGATTAAATCTCATAATATCATTTAATGCCTTTTATGGAGAGTGAAAATTCAAATTTTATTAAGCTTTCCTTAATGTTTCTCATGTAATATAAATAATTAATATAACTTGTTGGAATAATAATATTCTACATATATCCCATATTCCATCGATTTTTGCTATAATCACCTGAAGTTATATTCCCGTTGTATGGATAAACTCATATTTGTAATTAATATAAAGATCCAAGATAATAAATATTTTCTTAATATTGAAATTCAAATATCCTATTTTTTTAAAAAACGAGGAGTATAATGTGTTTACAAGTTTCTAGAGTAAAATAAATACAATTAGAAGTCAATTTCAATATAAATTCTATTGATATTTCTATTTCAGATCAAAAGAACAATTGATATTAGAAGTATTAAAAATTGTTCTCTTAACACCCAAAATTTCTAAAATTTATCCTTCTTTACCTTTTTTAATGGCAAGATAAGATTCTATTTATCTTTAATTCTCAACGCCATTTTTTTGTGTGGATTTAAGAAATAACCTTCTATATGAATTTTTTGAGTAACGCAACTGGAAAATGTTTATATTTTGTCCAAAATTATCAAAAAGTAGAAGACAATGCACACTATGCTTTTACTAAAAATTGTAATGCTTATTCCATAAGTTAGAAGTAAAAGTTATCATACTATATGCCAAACGGAAAGATTACTATGAAGTCATCCCCAAACTCTCTAAAGCTCATCATCAACCTCTTTAAATTACATAAATTCAAATATTACCCCGCCCAATATACTTTTGGGATGACCTCTATAATTAAAAGTGATATAAAGAAATAGAATTTGAAAAAGTTTTTGAGAACAGGATAGGTATAATATTCTAAATATATTATTAAACAAGCTTTTTTGACATAATTAAAATGTAGTTGTTATTAACAGAACCTTATTTGACTTGGAAAAAATAACATTTTATCATAATCTTTGATATATCACATATTACGGTCATTTATTCTATAACTTCCGACCCTAACTGTATTAATAATATAACCGGATATACTGCAACTTATAATTAATCAAAGTCCTATGATAATATATTTTTTGTCTTTTAATCTGAAATCAAATTTTTTAAAATCATGCCACCAATATCACTCATTTAGTCAAAAAAAATCCA
>VGTM01000135.1 GCA_016874685.1 Methanobacteriota archaeon | reverse complement strand
TACAATCTGCAGAATCATTAGTTAATGATCCAAAATCAATTAACTATAGAATTGATTTTTTACGGATTGTATGGTGTGACAACGCCAACATCATAAGGGCCAAAGCAATTCATTTGCCTTCCTCAAGCCATCCTAATTATTGTGTGGGAATTTCACCAGCTCAGCAGGCTATACCTGTGATGTATGATGGAGTGGTTTCTGGCACTAATTTGAGTCCTGTGGGTGAAATTCAGCTTTCTTCGGATCTATCAAGCTTAACCCAGGTTCCTTATGCTCCAGGTCATGCCCGGGTTATGGGGGATATGATGAAGGATGGTAATGCATGGGAATGCTGTCCAAGAAGATTTCTCAAATCAGTGAAAGAAGATCTCTCCATAATGGGATTAAAGGCTAAATGTGCATTTGAAAACGAATTCTATCTTCTGAATAATGAAAAAATAAAGAAGCCAGGGAATGATATTGGTAAGATTAAACCTGTTGACAACACTCCTTTTGCTTCAACTTTTGCTATGGACCTGAATCATGAAGTTGTTAGTGATATTGTGCAATGTTTAAACTTACAGGGAATGATTGTAGAACAATACTATCCTGAATCAGGGCCAGGGCAGCAAGAGATTACTATTAGATACACTTCACCCCTGCAATCCGCTAACAACCAGATCATCTTCAGAGAAACTGTTCGTGCTGTTGCCAAGAAACATGGTATCATGGCATCCTTTCTTCCAAAAATATTTCCAAATAAAGCAGGTAGCGGATGTCACCTTCATCTAAGCTTGTGGAAAGGTGAAAACAATATTTTATCTGATACCAAAAACCAATATGGGCTTTCTGAAACTGCATCTCAATTCATAGCTGGGATCCTAAAGCACCTTCCAGGGCTTATGGCCATAACAACTCCCACCACTAACTCTTACAGAAGAATCCAACCTCATTCATGGTGTGGAGCCTTTCAATGTTTCGGATTTAATAACAGAGAAGCAGCTATCCGTGTTATCTCTGAGAATAATGTGATCAGAGATATTGAATTCAAAGTAATTGATGCGTCATCCAATCCCTATTTGGCTCTGGGTACAGTGCTGGCTGCCGGTAGACAGGGAATAAAACAAAAATTATCCTTAACTGAACCAATAAAAAGTGATCCTGGACATCTCACTCGCCAGGAGAGGGAAAAGCGAGGAATAAGACCACTACCATCCAGTCTAGGAGAGTCTCTTTCTATTTTGAAAAAAGATAAAGTTCTACTTAAGGCCATGGGGAGTGAACTTTCAAAGGCTTATCTGGCTGTTAAAAAAGCTGAATGGGAAGCCTTAAAAGATCTTAGCTTTGAAGAGGAAGTTAAGCTACTCCTAGATAAATATTGATTATTTTTATAATGAAAATAAGATTAAACTTATAGAAATTCCACAAATATTTCCCGATATATTTAAATATAACCTAAAGCAAATAAAAAAATTGCTGAATGCTTTGATAGTCTATCTATTTCTAATTAAAATCTTTTGAGTCCCGTAGGGTAGTGGTAATCCTGCTGGTCTTTGGAACCGGCGACGGCGGTTCGACTCCGCTCGGGACTATCTTTATTATGATGAAACGGTGCTTTTTATGGAAAAAATTCTGGTTGTAGGTGCAAATACAAGACCTGTAGCCTGTTCTGCAAAAAAAATTGGATATGAAGTTTATGCTACAGACTACTTTTGCACAGATGACCTTAAAAAATGTTCAGAGACCCTAAAATGTGTATTATCCCAGAAACCATATGAATCCTGCGGTAAATTTGCAGATAATTTTGATGCAACCCAACTTGAAGACCTATCCAGAGAATTTATAGATAAAATTGATTTGATACTCTGTTCTTCTGGTATATCACCTGAAAGATTTCCAAAATCAAAAATTATTGGGAACAAAGAAACACAAGATGTAGATAACAAATATAAATTATATAAAAAGCTTAAAAACAAATTTAATGTTCCGGAGACATTCTTAATATCTGATTTTAAAGAAGCATCAGAAATTGTTTATTCTTTTAATGACAAAAAATTTATAATTAAACCTATTTTTGGTTCTGGCGGTATTGGAATAAAAAAATTCGAAGATATCAGTCCCCAATCCAGATTAGATGGAATGATGCTTCAAGAATTGGTAGAAGGAAAAAACATCAGTTCATCAGTATTATCAACAGGCACAGAGGCAAAGACCATCATCACAAGTAGTCAGATAATTGGAGAAAGAGAATTTGGGCAGTTAGAACCATTTGGATACTGTGGTAACATTGTTCCCTATTTTAACGATGATAATAAAATTAGAAAAACTGCAGAAGAAGTTATAGAAGATTTATCTCTAATTGGATCAAACGGTGTGGATATGGTGCATGATGGAGACGACATTTATGTTGTCGAAGTCAACCCTAGGTTTCAGGGGACATTTGAATGTGCTGAGATGATTCTGGGAATAAATATGGTTGATGCTCACCTTAAGGCTTGTGAGGGAATTTTAATTGAAACTGAAGCTCCAGAGAAATTTGGAGTGAAAATGATTGTCTTTGCAAAAGAAAGATCTATCGTCGGGGATTTGAATGCAGAAGGAGTATATGATATCCCCCAGAAAAATGTTATAATTGAGAGGGGCGAACCTGTGGCAACAGTTATAATCTCTAATAACACCCTCGAAAATGTTCTTAATTCTGCCAAAAAAAATGTAGAAAATGTTTACAAATCAATTAAAACTTTCACTAGATAATAATAAAAAAAAATAAATAAAAATAAAATAACAACATAATAATTCAAATTCGGGTTCTGCATGATTTATAGTTAAAAATAATTCATCTTTCAATTCATTTTTTAATGTTTTATTTGAATTATTTAAATTATTTTTAAAACACTTAAAATAAAAATTATTGTTCCAATCACGATTATGAAAGTGGATAAAATTATTCCAACAACTACTAATAAATAAAGCTTTGCACGTCTATCAGGATCTTTTAATATCTCTTCAAATGGGTCTCCACTCAATTGATCACCTCACTAAAAATAAGTATTGGGTGGTTGTTGGAAGAAAATTCCTTAAAATTTTTAAATAAGGTTTGTATAGAAAAATTTGGTTATCATGGAATTCTAATTCAGTATCAAGAATCTTACTGACTATCTCACATTCCAATTTTCCAGATACTCTGGCAGGTGAAGTTGTAGATTTAACTTCAATATATATTGGGAGTTTCAATCCAGAATACTCTGACTCCGGAATCATCTCTGAAAGCTTTATAAGCTCATCTCTTCTGAATCTATGTCTTGTACCATCTGAACCTATAACATGCGGCTTTTCTTCCTTTAAAAGTTCCGTTAATGTCTTTCTCTTTGTGGGAACATGTCTATTTAAACTTAAAATCTGTTTTTTCAGTATTCTATCTGCACGATTGAAATTTTCTATCATTTTCTATTATTTTATTTTTATTTTGCTAAATACTTTTTCGCTCATCTCCTTGAGATGGTGCGTTAATTTAATATTGTTATTAGGGCTTTGTTTATCCATTTGATGCCATTATTGTAGAAGAATTGGAAAAATTTGACTTATATGTTGATATTTTTCTTGGAAATTCCTGCAACTATTCGTTGCAAGTTTGCAAATCGTTGATTTGCAATTCCCCTAAACATGTTTAGGAACGGTTTGAGTAATGATTGTCTATTTTCAGCATTATTGACGTGATTGTCACCTTCTGCATATTTTTTTGATGGAATGGTTGATTATTTGATGTTTTTTTTAACAATTTTATGGATTTTTAGGTTTGAGTATAATGGTGAAGTCATCGGAATACTTGGGACTAGTTTTTTTTTGGCAATGTTTTTCGAGTTTTTTTTGATCTATTAATTGTTTGGAAAGGTTTTTTTCAACTGAGGAAATTATTTTTCCCTCTTTTTTTTTGGACGATTGTTAGTATTGGTGATTTATCTTTGTCCCAAGTCCCTCTTCCCCTTAGTCTAAGCCCTCTTCGTCAGGGGTTGGTTTTTTAAACCTTTATTTCCTGAAGAATGATACATTTCGTCTATTTCGATTTCTCCACTTAACACAGGATCTTTAGATTTTCCAACCAGATTTTCTCTGAAATCCCTCGCTAAACGATAAACACTCTCCCATTTATGTCCAAGTTCTTCTGATAACTGTTTTACACTTTTCTTATCAAGATTTATGAGAATATATAACATTTCACCCATTGGAAGTTTTTTATTCGCAAATATAGTTCCTGTAAGATCACTGAAATTCAATCCACATTCATTACATGAATAACGTTTAGTTTTACCCTGAAATCCACGGTTTTGTATGGATAAAGAATTGCATTTAGGACAATGAATTCTTTCAGCCCATCTTATCTTTCTAAAAATCTCCATAGCCCTATTTTCATCTGGAATAAACAAATCCAAAACCAAATCAACATCTTTCATAATTATAATATTTGCACTTATATATTAAACCTTC
>VGTM01000134.1 GCA_016874685.1 Methanobacteriota archaeon | reverse complement strand
AAGCAGGTTTTATTCCCTGACGGGCTATTTCCTGCTTCACGCGTCGAGAATCGAAAATTTTAAGTATCTCACCTAACAAATTCCATTTGGAGTCTCTTTGGTCATAGATCAACGGAGATTTCATTTATACCACTGGAGGAAGTTATATACTTCCTCCTATATAAATTTTACGGTTTAAAACTCCTGAAAAACCCATAATAAACATTTGAAAATGCACTTTTATAAACCGAGTTTAACAGCACGTCTAAAAACAAAAAACAAATCCTAATAACTCATAAAAAAATCACTAAAAATCTAGCACCCTAACCCAGAGTATTGCAAGGATTCATCACTAAAAAGATTATCCCTGACTTTCAAAGACTCACACAATTCATGAAACATCCCTATATCTCACGAACGTCCAACCCCGATGAAAATTACTATAGACAAACCGATCCCGAAGAAGTAAAAAGAAAATGCAAAAAATCTGAAGGATTCCTCAGCTATGCAAACTTAAAAATTGAATACTGGACAAAAAACATGGAAAAATCCCCAACCCTCATTAACTTTACAACCCCGAAAAAAGCACATCTTTATCCGAAAAGTTTAACAACATACAATCTAAAGTAACCATGTGTATACACCAAATACACATTGTCTTTCAGGAATTATAAAACTTCTGGAAGACTATAATAATCACAATAAAAAAAAATATCAAATCACTAAAAAATCAGACTGTGCCTTAGTTTATCATGCCAAATATTTTTAAACCATTTTCCAGTGATATTTATTAAAAAAAATAAAAATAAAACAGTTTAAAGTGAAATAACTATTTTAATAAGTTTTCAGCCAAATTTGACTCATTCAATGCATTTAGGGAAATTCCTTTAGGTAAACCACCGATTTCGCTTTCAACATCCCTCAAAACCCCTTTTCATCACCTAAAAACATTCCTTCACTTGTGATTCCCATAAAACCTATTGGGGGAAGCAGAGCCACAGCAACATGGCCACTCTCTTTAACATCCATATAACTGGTTAAAACAATTATATCTCTATCCCCAATATTTACATTACATATTGAGAAGTTTTGGGATTTTAAATGTTTCCCAACACGCATAACCTCTCCTACTTTTATATCAATGCCAACTATTGGGTCGTCTATATTTCCAAGAATTAAACGTTTATCCAAATTCAAAATTGTGTAGAAAAGAATTTTACCTTTGCTATTGCATCTTTACCTTTTCTTTTTATTCCGTTCTGCAAGTTCAAGGAATTGATTATGCCAATTTTTGCCTACTAACGCTTCAATTATATTTTGAGTTTTATTTTTCAAATTCTTTATTTGAGGACCTTAGCTAAATCTCTTGGCTCAATATAAGAAAAAAAACATGGTTTGAATCTCAGGAATCATTTCTTGGGCGTTTTCCATAGCTTTCTTTTTCTTCCAATTACCTTTGAAATTGGCGCCATCATGGTTCGTAAGAATAGTTCAACAGCCATTTCTCCCACTAATAATCTATAATCCTTACTTGTATCCCACATTCTATCACCAAGTTTTTATAAAGGTCTTTCATAAGTGTCCAATTGTATATCCCGCTGAGTTTCTCTTCTTATTATCTACATAATCCTTTTGGGTAATATCTATAAATTAATGATATATCTAATTTCTTTTTGAGGAACCATTCACTTATTCAATGATAGGAGACCATTAATATAGGATAAAATGTGACCACATGTTCACATATTTATTCTTAAATCTTCATGCCAAATTTCGAAATATTTAAGTAGCTAAAAGATTTTAAATTCTATTAAATTAGATTATACAAAAGTTGTAATTAAGAATAAAAAATAGAACAAAAAATATAGAAAACTAAATCTTTTATTTAATGAGAAAATATAAAAAAATATGCTGGTGGTAAAATGGTTGATTTGTCAAGTCTATATGGTTTGGATATATACACAATTCGTGGTAAATACGTGGGAAGAGTCCAGGATATTGTACTAAACATTAAAAAAGGTAGAATATCTACACTAAAAGCCAAGGCCATGAAACATGATAAAAAAAGTGTGGGAATAAAAGAAGTAATAAAGACCAGTATACGCATAGTTCCAGAAGCAGATGAAATAAGACCTCTAAAAGAGGAAGGTTATATGGAAATACCATATGAGAGAGTTCAGGCTGTGGGGGACATTTTATTAATAAGTCCTGATGTTCAAGAGACTTCTGTGCCAATATAGGAAGACCAAGATGAGAGTAGGGATTGTGGGATGTGGCGCCATCGCCGCTATAATAACAAATTTTGCAGCTGAAGGAAAACTGGGCGTTGATTTGAAGTTTTTTTACGATCGACATTTTGAAAAAGCCGAATATTTGGCTTCCCAAGTAGAAGGAAAAGCTGTCAGAGAATTCGAGGATACGTTGGATGAAGTTGATCTTATAATTGAAGCTGCATCAATTCAGGCTGTAAAGTATATAGTGCCAAAAATTTTAGAATACGGAAAAAGCGTCCTTATTATGAGTGTCGGTGCTTTAATTGATTTTAAATTAAAAAAAAGGCTTGAAACTATAGCTATAAAAAATAATGCCAAAATATACGTTCCTTCAGGCGCTGTTGTAGGATTAGATGGTGTAAAAGCCGCATCCATTGGAAAGATAAGGAAGGTTTCACTGGTAACAAAAAAACCTCCCGAATCTCTGGGAATATCAACAGATGTAGAAAAAGTTTTATTTGAGGGAACGGCTGCAGAAGCTGTAAAAAAATTCCCTGAAAACATAAATGTGGCAGCAACATTAAGCATTGCATGTGAAAGAGAAGTGAAGGTTAAAATAATAGCTGATCCTTCAGTCGATAGAAACTTGCATGAAATATATGTAACTGGTGACTTCGGGAAACTTAGAACCATTACAGAAAACATCCCATGTTCTATAAATCCTAAAACAAGCACATTAGCAGCTTATTCTGCTATAAAACTTCTTAAAAACTTAAATAAAAATATGGTTATAGGTACATGAGATAATTGAGAAAGTGAAAATTTTAAAAAATCGGTTATGGTAATGAATGATTGTGAAATATTTTCAAATTTAAGAGTTCCTTGTGGTTTAAAAATTGTGGTAAGAGCAGATGGGAGGAATTTTTCTAGACTTTCCAACGATCTGAGTCTAAAAAAGCCCTATGACACACAATTCGTTAAAAGTATGGTTGAGGCGTCATGTATTTTTGCCCAGGAATTCAGCCCCAATTTTATTTACACTTTTTCTGATGAAATCAATATCCTACTTTCTGAGATTCCATTTGGAGGGCGAGTGGAAAAAATAGACTCTATTTTTGCGAGTTTTTTAGGAAGTGCTTTTACAAAAACATTGATCAAGAATTTAGAAGTCTCAAAGAGTTCAGACGATCCTTTAATAAAACCGCCTTCATTCGATGCCAGAATAATTCCGTTGACATCAACAAATCTGGTGGAATATTTCAGGATGAGGCAGAAAGAGGCGTGGAGAAATTGTATCAATGGATATGCTTACTGGACACTCCGAAATGAGTTTGGAAAAGAAAAGGCCGTAGAAATGCTAAACCAGAAAAAAAGTAGTAAAATACACGACATACTTTTTGATAGAGGTATTAATTTAGCTGAAGTCCCGGCATGGCAGAGACGGGGGGTTGGAATCTACAAAAAAGAGATTTATGTAGAAGGATATAACCCAATTTCAAAGGAGAAGGTTTTATCCAGAAGAGGTAAGATTTTTGTTGATTGGGATTTGCCACTTTTTCAGGAGGAATTTTTCAAAGATAATTCTATTTTATAAATCCCAACCCTTTGGGAATAATTTAATTAAGTATGGGTTTCAAAATAACTGACTTATAATAATTAAAACTTAAAATTTTTAATTTATAATACTTAAAATTTGTATATTACTCATAATTAAGAAGGATTTAAATGAAAATCAACAAAAAATTGGACAGTTTACTTGGACACATCTTTGGAGCCAACAAAAATGCATTTTCAGAGGTTCAAATAGATAAGGAAGTCGTAGAAGAGATTTTACAGATTGCAAGAGAGGCCTATCCTAATGAGTTTGTTGCTCTCCTACAGGGCAAGGTTAGGGGGGGTGTATTAAAAGTAGATGGGCTGATATTCCTTCCAGGGAACACATCAGATGAAGGTGCAGTAATGCAAATCTTCATGCTTCCACTGATTTCAGATGCAGTGGGTTCTGTTCACAGCCATCCAGGTTACAGTGCCAGTCCATCTACCGCAGACCTCCAATTTTTTGCTAAAAATGGGTTTTTTCATATGATAATTGCAGAACCGTATGATTTGGACAGTATAAGGGCTTATGATGCATTTGGAAATTTAGTGGATTATCAGATTATTTAATAAAATTAAAAAACAATTTTTAAAATGATTTTTAGATTATTTTGTCCAAATCAACTATAAGAGGATTCATTAGCCCTTATTGCTAATTTAATCCGTTCATATGATTTTTTGGCAGCTTCTACAACT
>VGTM01000133.1 GCA_016874685.1 Methanobacteriota archaeon | reverse complement strand
ATTGCAAATTTGTCTTTCAATATTAAAGCGCGTGTCCCTGTTCCACAGGCCACGTCGAGAAGTTTATTGCCCCTGGAAGTTTTGTATTTCCCAATAGCCCATTCTATAAACTCACATTCTTTCTTGTAATCCTTTCTGGAGTATATTTTATCGTAATATCTGGCAAACTTTTTGTATAGTTGTTGTTCTGTCATGTAAATGCTCCAAAAAATAAAATTGAATGTTAAAAAAAATTTTTTAATGTTTTTTTTAGTCATTTATCTTTTTAATGAGTTTTGCGATATTAACTGCGAATCTACGGATGGTATCCATTCCTTCATCATCGTCCCATACTTCTCCTGGCTGCCATCCAAAGACCATGTTCCAGTAGGTTGATCCAGGCACGATCATCTCGTTGATAAAGTAGAACATGAGCATCTCCTGTATGGTTGCTGTATGGCCGCCTCTACGGGCTACTGCGATAGGTCCACCGACTTTCCAGGATAGGAACTGGTCATTAGCCCTGGATACCATACCAATTCGCTGTAAGGCAGACATTAAATCGCCACGGGCAGTGCCAAAATAAACAGGGGATCCTACAATGAAACCCTCTGATTCCCTTATTTTTTCTATAATTTCATTTAATCCATCATCGATACTGCATCTTCCCATCTCTGCACATTTAATGCATGCTCTACAGGATTCTATCACTTTTCCACGCAGTGATATTGTTTCAGTTTCCAGACCATTCTCTTCAATCACATTGGCACACTCTTCAATTACCTGGGATGTGTTACCATTTTTTCGGGGACTGGCACAGATTAAGATAACTTTATTCATTTTTATACCTCCTGATAAATGATTCATTTCGGATAATAATATATTTACCTTAATTAATGCGGTCGTGGGAGAGTATTTCTCGATAAATTTTCTTCAAAAATTATATCCATTAAATTATATTACCCTAAAACTGTTTACAACAGTTTGCACGTCAGAATCTTTCACCTCACCTTTAGAAGTGAATATTATGGAATATCTAATATCATTTTTTTCGAATACTATTAGGATTGTCATTTCTTTTGTCTCGTTTAAAGAATAAGAGATCTTATATGCTGGAACCCCATTGACAGTGATATTTTCTTCTTTTAGTATTGTGTAATTCGGAGTTAAAAGTTCTTTTAAGGTTTCCTGGTAGTTTTCAAAGCTGTTGTTCACCACTATCTTGGAAATTTCGAATGTAGAACCAGAATCTGTTTCTGCTTCTATAAATCTTCCAACATCACTTTTAACCTCTTTTAGATAGTAATCTGCAGGATAATCTATGGATATGCCGTTTCCTTCAAAGTGTTTGATATTGGATTCAGATGGACCTATAGTTAACACTGCATATGCAGAAACTAAAACCACAGCACAAGCAATGATTATTATAACAAATTGACTTTGTTTCATTTTAACACCATTTATGTCTTGGATAAATCATAATTTATTATTTACTATCCCAACAGGGGAAAACATTATAATTTATAATAAGTTTCTTTTTCGGATAAAATTAACGAGTTTTTTAATAACCATTTTATTTACCATAACTATTACAGGATAAATTGCAAATTGGCTAACAACAAATTAAAATATAGTTATACGTGATTTTAGATAATTAGAAAAATATTGCAATTGATATATCTCCATAATATTGGCTTTTTATTTAATTTAAGTTTATATTTCATTTAGAGTTTTTTTTATTTTATATAGAATTATTTTATCTGAGAAGAATAATTCTCAATATACCAATCAATTAGCTCGCTGGCAATACTCATCTTCGAGGGTGTTCTGGGAATTTCATCTGCATTGAACCATTTTGCACCTGTTATTTCTCTTCCATCAACCTTTATATCGCCACTTTCATATTCGGCTGTAAAGGCAAGCATAAGAGAATTGGGGAAAGGCCAGGGCTGGCTTCCAAAATATTTTATATTTTTGACTTTTATGCCTACTTCTTCCATGGTTTCCCGCTCAACTGCTTCTTCTAAGGTCTCTCCAGGCTCAACAAATCCAGCGATAAGGCCGTACCTGTCCCCCCGGTATCCGTGTTGGGCCATGAGGATTTTCCTGTCTTTGATGATTGCAGTTATCACAGCTGGTGAGAGGCGGGGGAAGGCCATTAATCCACATTCAGGACATTTCTTGCCCAGTTCATTGGCCATGATCTCGGTGGGCGCGCCGCATTTCCCGCAGAACTCGTGATTTTTATCCCAGTTTACAATTTGAATGGCCCGACCAGAGAGAAGAAAGATATCTTCATCCAGATCATCGAAGAGTGATATTAAATCCGCAAAGGCCATCCCGTCCGGGGCGCTGGTCTCAGGCGCAACCTCGATAGCGTAACAGTCATGGCCATCAAGTGTGCCCAGATAGTGCGATCTAATTGGAATAATGGAGAATTCTCCTAAACTTGAAGTTAAAGGAAGTTTTAAGGAGTTTTCAGGATTTATGAGCAATTTATCAGATTTGAAAATAAACCAGTAAGAAGGAATGTTACTTGCGCATTTAGGTGTAAATGATGGCTGGTATCTTTTGTAGATGGGTTCTCTTTTCATAACTAATAGTAAGCGGTTTTGGATAAATAATTATTGATAAAACAATTCTCTTAGAATTATTAAAGAAAAAATTTGAAGTTATAGCTTAAAAAGAATTTCTAATTATTGCTTCAAATGTTCTTTCTAGAAAACTATCAATTTCCGTTGGGGTTTCAATTAAATTTTGATATCTATCTCTCTGAATTTTAGGTCTGTTTCCGGGTTTGTCAAGAATTTCATACTCCTTAGCCCCTTTAAAAACTAAGGAAAAATATATTGGAATATCAACCTTTAAATCATTTATTAAAATGTCTAAATATTTTTTTACAGAATCTGAAATTTTCTCTTTAAATAAAGAGAAATGAAGTGTTTTATTTTTTAATAGGTGCATGTCTACAGCTTCAATAATATACTTTGAATTTAACTCTGTATAACAGGCTGGTCTTGAATTAAAAAGCTGACCTACGGCCATTATGGAATTATTAAAAGGAAGAATTTTATTTAAACCACAAATAGGCTGTAAATTATCTGTATTTATGTTATCAATTTTTTGGGGATATGTTATATTAAAAGAGTTTACTGGAATAAGGTGAAGAATAATTTTAGCTCCATCTTGAACAAATTCTCTAACAATGTTATTTTGTAACCTCTTTTTTACATATTCCTCTCCTTTTTCAAATATTTCATGATGTTCCATTCATAATCTCCCCATTTAGTAAAAAAGATTAAAATTTAATTAAAACTATATTTATTTTAATAATTTAGTGTTTTATAAGAATATATATTATAAACCTCTTGCACAATAATTATATACATCCTTAGAGCCTAGATTATAATATGACACTCAACTATAAAAAGCTATCCCGAAAAACAAGATTGTTCAAGACTTTCACAGGTTTTAACCAGGATGAGTTCGACAGGATATTCAAGAAGATAAACGAAGGGTATGAAACATACGAAAAGGAGAGACTGAACAGAAAAGATAGAAAAAGAGCCATCGGAGCAGGAAGGAAGTTTAAGCTGCAGCTAAGGGAAAGGTTTTTAATGCTTCTTGTTTATTATCGTCTCTACATCACCTATACATTAGCAGGTTTTCTCTTTGATGTGGATCAGAGCACGATCTACAGGAATATAAGACATCTAGAAGCCCTAGTCAAGGAATGCATCCCTCTACCAGAAAAAATACAGGAGAGGGTGGAGAGAATTAGAGATGTTGATGAGCTGTTCGAGATTCTACCTGAGATGGAAGCATTTGTGGATGCTACTGAGCAGGAGATACCCAGACCAAAGGATAAACAGAAAAATAAGGAGTACTACTCTGGTAAGAAGAAAAGACATACCATAAAAACCCAGATAGCAACCAACAAGGATGGGTTGATAGTTCATAGGAGCAAGAGCGTTGAGGGAAAGAAACACGATTACACTCTGTTCAAGGAGCAGCCTCCTCCAATTCCAGAGGATATTGAAAGCTATGTTGATATGGGATACCTTGGAATAGAGAAGGATTTTCCAGAAATGAATGTAAGGATACCCCATAAAAAACCAAAAGGAGGGGAACTTAGCGAAGCTCAGAAGGAATATAACAGGAATTTAAGGAAAAAGAGAGTTATAGTGGAACACTCGATTTGTAGGATGAAGAAATATGAGATCTTTGGTTCGAAGTTTAGGAATAGATATGAGAGATACGATACCATGACTTCCATTGTAGGAGGGTTTGTGAACTTCAGAATAATGAATTTCTGTGCGTCTATCCCTACAAAGTAGTTAGAAATTGAGAATTCTTAAGGAGAGGTATTGCTAAGTTTTAATTATGCAAGAGGTCTAATGATTAATATAATTTTAATTATATCTGCCCCAAAACCCGCTAGATGGATTTCATTAACTGAATCAGCTATTAATATCACCATACCGAGCAGAATGACTTTAATCCAGTCAGATGATGCATATTT
>VGTM01000132.1 GCA_016874685.1 Methanobacteriota archaeon | reverse complement strand
TTTTCCTACTGTATCTTTTAGCATCTTCTCTACATTGAGTTTTGTTTCTGTGGCATCTTCTTCTCTTAAAAGAACTACTTTTTTGGGTGAGAACTGTGTGATGCAGAACATTGCAGGTTCTAGGGAGTATATTGTTGAAATTAGGGTGTAATCCATTGAATCACTTTCTAATTATATTATTTTTGAAATTTATTTTAAATTTTTATGTATTTTTTATTGTGTTGTATATATATAATATTTTGCGTTTTAATTTGATATTATACATGCAATTTGTCTTAGAAGTATATGCTTTTTTTATTTGGTTGATTTATGTATGGTATTTTGGTTATTATATTTCTAATTGAATTTGGAACTTTTATATTGATATGTACATATTTGTTAATTATACACTATAAAATCTATCATAATGTATATGTGAAATATAAACATTTATATATTAAAACATGTAATATACATGAAATGCACCATAAAAAGGAGTTGATAAAAATTCCAGATAAAACCATTTTAAAACAGCTAATATGTCACAGAATCCCTGAGAGAACATTTAAAATCGGCGAAAGGTACTTCCCAGTTTGTTCAAGATGTACAGGATTATATATGGGAGCATTCTCCTATTTCGCATTTGTTTACATGGTTTACATACAATACACACTTGAAATTATCTTAATCGCAATTACGATGATTATACCTACCTTCATTGATGGTTTAACACAATTTACAGGCAACAGAGAAAGCAACAACGCACTAAGATTTTCAACAGGCCTAATTGCAGGAATCGGGCTTGGAATACTCATAAAAGCGTTAAAATGGATTTTATTAGGCTAATATCAATTTTTTGGTCAAAAAAATTAGGAGGTGTAAAAAAGTGTCAGATAAAGGTGGAATTAAAGGAACGTGGGACAAGCAATCCTCAGGGGCTAAGGCTGCAATAATTATTGTTGGACTTTGCTGTATAGGAGTATTATTAATTATTGCAATGGCTGGAATGTTTTCGCCAGATAAAACTGGAAATGACTATACAAGTTCAAATGTATCTACGACAACCGAACCAGAACCAACTCCTGCGCCTGAAGAATCTGAAAGTCAATACAAGGCATCATGTAAAACAATGAGTTTCAAAGAACTAGACAAAAATCCCGATGGTCATGCAGGAGAGCGGGTCAAATTCACAGGCAGAGTAGTTCAAATAATGGAAAGCACGGGCTCAACGGATATAAGGATGGATGTTAACGACAATTTTGGAGATACAGTTTACGTAGTTTACGATGGTACAACTACTGCGGTTGAAGACAGTATGATAACCATTTATGGAGAAGTAGTTGGAAGTTACACATATGAATCACAGGCAGGATGGCAAATAACCGTTCCAATGATAAGAGCAAAATATATTGAAGTTGGCTCTAGTAACTCGTAGAAGATAATTTCTTCTTTTCATTTTTTTTATTAAAATTAGGTTACTTGTGAAAAAAATAAGTTTTCAGGAGTGATATTATGAATAAATGTATTTTAGATTACCTTTCGAAAATAGAATTTGGCGAGACGCAGGAATTTAAGGAGATGATTATTGTCCCCGTATTCATATCTATAGACCAACAACTTGAATATCTTACCATGAAAGAGGCTCTGGATCAGGACCTTATATTAATCACTGAAGTGGAAGATAAAGGTTCTGTACCTGAACTTAAGGTCATTAATAATGCTAAAATCCCAGTTCTTCTACTTGATGGAGAGGAAATTATAGGTGCAAAGCAGAACAGAGTTCTAAATACAACTATATTACTTAAAGAACGATCAGAGACCATTATTCCTGTAAGTTGCACTGAGCAGGGTAGATGGTTCTATACCACCAAGAACTTCTCAGATTCAGAAAATATAGCAGCAGCCAGGATCAGGCGAACTAAAGCAGCTTCAGTTAAAAATTCTCTGCGTAGTTCAGGTAGATATTCATCAGATCAACATGCAATATGGAGTGATATAAAGAATATGGCAGAAGAAGCAGGTTTTAGATCTAATACTGATGCTATGAGTGATGTTTTTGAATATAAATCTAGAGATCTGGATGAATATCTTGAAGGATTTGAAGTAGTGGATGGTCAGCAAGGACTTTTAGTTGTAATCAATGGAAAAATAGTAGGATTCGATATAATCTCCAATAAATCCGCCTATAAAATACTCCATCCCAAGTTAATTAAAAGCTACGGATTAGATGCATACCTACAGAAAAATGAAGGCAACAATAAAAATACTGAGGACGATCCCAAAAGGTTCATAGAAGACATAATGCAATCAGTAGAGAGCAGACACAAATCAGTGGGATATGGATGGGACTACAGATTCAATAATGAAAAATTTGTAGGCTCTGCTTTAGTCTACAAAAAAAATGTCATTCACACAGCTTTCTTCAGAGCCAGTGAAATCGAGGAAAAAATAGAAAACAGAATGGCCAGATACAGTCGAAGAAGAAGATTCAGAGATTAAGCATAAAAATTTTTTAAGGTTTAAAGATATGATTTAATTGACTCTAGCAGGAAAAATTTCTATAGATTTCAGGATGAAGATTTGGTTGTGAGAATCATGGAAGAGATAAAAATTATGTCATGGAATGTAAATGGTTTAAGAACACGTTACAATAAAGGTCATCTAGATTGGTTTTTAGAAGACGAACCAGATATATTATGTATTCAGGAAACTAGGGCTGCAGAGGAACAAATTCCAAAGGATCTTGATGGTTATCACACCTTTTTTTCTTCATCAGATCTCAGGAAAGGCCATAGTGGAGTTGCCTTATTCTCAAAGATAAAACCAAGAAACATAGAAAGAAACTTGGGTGATGGAAAATTTGAAGAAGAAGGTAGGATACTTAAAGCCGATTATGGAGATTTTATTTTGTTTAATATATACTTTCCAAGCGGCGCAGGTACACAAGAGAAACTTCAACACAAATTCGAATTTTATGAACACTTCCTAGAAAATATGGAAAGCCTGAATACTCAAAACAAAAATGTATTGATCTGTGGAGACTTCAACATAGCCCACAATGAAATAGATCTTGAAAATCCAGTCCGAGCATCAAAAAAAGCAGGATTCCTCCCTGAAGAACGTGCATTTTTAGAGAGATTATTAAGTTATGGTTACGTTGACACATTCAGGATGTTTAATAAGGAGCCAGGGAAATATACATGGTGGAGTAATGCTCATAATCTAAGAGCAAAAAATGTGGGCATGAGATTAGACCATTTCTTCGTAAGCCAATGTTTTAAGGAAAATGTGATATCCGGTCACATACTTTCAGATATAATGGGCTCTGATCACTGCCCTATAGATGTTGATATTGTCCTAGACAGATAATTCATGCACATGATATTAAGAATGTTTTCACCAATCGACGGAAAGCTCATCGAAGTCTGTTAAATAAAGTTTTAGCCTTTAATTTTTTAAAACTTTTGATTTAAATTCATTTGACTCAAATTTCTATTAACCATCATATTATTAATATTATAATTAATAGAAAAATGAATAGGAAAAGATTTCTAGATTCTTATAAACTCTTCCCTATTATTATGAAGGAAAAAGATGGGATGTGTTCATTGTGAATATGAAAGTGATTGAGTTGTTGAAAGAACATGAAAAGGAGCTGAAAGAAAGATACAGCGTGATAAGGATTGGAGTGTTCGGGTCCTATGTAAGAGGAGAAGAGAGGGAAACAAGTGATATTGATCTTCTTGTAGAATTTGCAGAACCCACCTTTGATAATTTTATGGATTTAGTGTTCTTTCTGGAAGATTTATTCGGAAAAAAGGTGGATCTTATAACCCCCAAAAGTATCAGTCCATATATCAGCCCCTCAATACAAAAAGAGGTTGTGTGGGTGTGAACAGGGACAAAGTATTTTTAAAACATATTCTTGAAGAGATAGAGTTTTTAGATAGCCAGTTCCATAAGCTTGAATTCCAGGATCTCATGGATGATCCACTGCTACAGAGAGCTTGTTTAAGAAGCTTGGAAGTTATTGGAGAAGCAGTTAAAAACATGTCTGATGAATTTAAGCAGGGTCATCCCAGTATTGAATGGAGAAAAATTGCAGGCTTAAGAGACAAATTAATCCACCATTATTTTGGGGTTGACTGGGACATAGTATGGGATGTTATAAAAAATAAACTACCTCAAATGAAAGAAAATATAAAAAAACTTTAAAAAAATACGTCCATTGGGAATTAAGAATCTTTTTTTAGGGAATTTTCATGATTTCAGGCGAATTATTGAAAAGATTTTTTGAAGCTGCCAGCATTCAGAGATGGAATGATCATATCAGCCCTGTTTTGCTTACAGAGTTGGATAAACAGGCTCATAAAATGGTTATAGCCTATGTTATAGCTAAATTTGAAGAAGAAAGAAGAGAAGTGGATTGGATACGGCTTATTGAGGGGGGCATGTTTGAATTTTTACATAGGGTTGTTTTGACTGATATTAAACCTCCTGTTTTTCATAGAATGATGAGGGAGAAGAGGGCTAAATTAAATGAATATGTTCTTGGTGAGCTTGAGGATGAGATTAGGGGCTTAGATGAGGGTTTTCAACAGAATTTCAGAAAATATATAGCTGACAGTGAATATTCTGCCTTTGAGAAGAGTATACTT
>VGTM01000131.1 GCA_016874685.1 Methanobacteriota archaeon | reverse complement strand
ACTGAAAAATCACTATAAAAGTATACAGTCCCAATATTTATTCAAATTTATAATACAACTTAATAATATGGTTATTCCCGACTCATTGCTCTATCTAAATGACACACTAACCTTTTTCCTGCATGATTTAGGGTCCAAAAGTTATTAACTTGTTTTTTCGCGTTTAATGATAATTCTTTCCTTTTTTCTTCGTTTAAAAGTAGTTTAGTAATTTCTTTAGAAAATATTATCTCATCCCTATCAGTGAGTATTCCTGTTACATCATGGGTGACTGTTTCTCTCATTCCTCCTTCTTTCACAGCAACTACTGGTGTTCCACAGGCCATAGCTTCAAGGGGTACCAAACCAAATGGTTCAAGATAAGGGGCGAATAGAACTAATTTAGCCTGGTTATATAGTAATAAGAGATCATCATCACTAACTAGGTTTAGTATCTCTAAAATGACATCTTTTTTCTTTGCTAGTCCTTTGAGATAATTCTCCCATTTGATATCACCTTTATTAGAAACTATAATAAATTTTGGACGAATTTCAGGATCAACTAGAGCCACAGAATTCAATATAAATTCATGTCCTTTTTCAGGCATACATTGCCCTACAGACATTACAAGATTTTCTTCTGGTACATTAAAATGTTTGAAAAACTCAGTATCCACTCCTAAATAACAAACAAAGGAATTAAGTCCATAACTTCTTAAGATAGACTCTCGAGAAAAGTAAGAATTTGACAAAGTGTATTTAGAAAAAGAAATATTTTTTTGATCGATTGAGGCAATTTTGCTTACATAAATCTTTGAGATTTTATTTCTTATTTTATACATTAAATTATCTTTTATTAAATTTTGATAAAGTTTTTTCATTATTTTTTCACGAAGTCGTGGGGGTTGTTGGCAATAATAGACAACGGGTTTTTTAACGGGTTTTTTGACATACTTTAAAAAAAAAGGGGTCATTGTAAATTGATCTTGCTCACTAAAGATTACATCATAATCATGTTTATTGATAAATTCTGCTATATCCTTCTCAGTTTTCTCAAGATCACTGAATGAAATTTCTAGTGGAGGAACATATTTAAAAGTCGAAATAACTGATCCTATAGTCGTATTTCTTACTTGAAAAACTTTAAAGTCATTTGCTACTTCTTTTAATGGTAAAAAATCTTCATTAGCTGTTGATGGTACAAAAACGTCTATTCTATGTCCATCTTTTCTTAAATATTTTAATAATCCATATAATGCTCTTTTTGCCCCTCCAGAAGGTAAATTATGAAAGATGGCAATTCTCATTTCTTATTCACCTAATCATATTTTGGTTATACGTTAAAATCTATCCTGATAATATGTTTTTGTATAGATACCTAAAAACAGAGCATTGGCTGCGAAAAATGGATAATCGTATTCTTTCGTATATGCATCTTCTGCGTTGGTCTGTACCCATTTATTGTCTTTAGAGATTCTTTTTAAATAATATTGTTCATCAAATTGTAGATTGCCATTTCTAATCAACTTGTCAAGATACCTATTTTGTCCAATTGGAACAGTACCAATTAGTTTACCTCCAGAAACAAGACAATCCTTCAGATTTTTCACAGCAAGCAAAATTTTAGTTGGATCTTGAAGACTTTCAGTTGAATTTTCAGGATTTTCGTCCCAACCTACATGTTCTAAGGTAGAAATGCTGATAATAAGGTCATACTTTTTTGATGGTCTGAGATCTACAACATCCAGATTTATAACACCATAAGCTTTCTCATATTTATCCACAATGTCGTGATCAAAACGAAAGTAGTGGGATGTAACATTTCCTATTTCAAGTACTTGCTTGTTTTGGTATTCTTTCAATATTTTACAAATAATCGGTATTTCTACGGCCCTTTCGTTTCTCCAAGTAGTATTATATCTATGATAGAAATAGCTGTAATAATCTCCTTTAAATAAAAATTTTTTGGATGATCTAGATATCTTATAATAGTTACATTTAAAAGTGAGTATCAACCAGTTTAGAGCTCGTTTCATACTTCCAACAATAACATAATCTATTCTCTTTTTGTTATAAGCTCTCTTAAGATTATAAATAAAACCTTTCGTATCCGTGGATGATTTTTTATTCATTTTCTCACATTAAAAACTATTATTAATAGCGATTAATCCGTTTGATCAATTCTTTTCCACCTTTTTCTCGGTATACCTCTGTAGCTTGGCGGATCAGAAAAATAAATTGCTTAAAGTCGCTCCTAATTTTCTCTGGCAACCAATAAATAAAATCCTTATAAAGGGTGTATTTTTTAACATAAGGTATCAAACGAAGAATATCTGTTAATTTCAATCTTGTATCATTTGTTCTTAGAATGGCCATTACATATGCTTTTTTACGTTCATCAACTGTAAATTCTGGTGTTTCAGCACAGGGTTCTTCGCACATGAAGTCTCCATCGACCCAAGAAGAATGGTTAACTAAGCTCGAAACTTTTCCATTAATATCATACCATTCTCTGATTTTTGTGCCTCTGAAAGGGGTTATCATGTTCCAGTATATATGATCGGGTTTTAATTTGTTAGCAAAGTTTATAGAATGTTCAGTTTTTTCTAAAGTATCCCCTTCAAGCCCAATTACAAAACAAAGATAAAGCGGTATCTTATGTTTTTTAATCAATTTAGCAGTTTTTTTGATTTCATCCAGGGTTTCGCCTTTGTTAATAGTCTCAAAAACTTCTGGATCTCCGGATTCAACTCCAAGGGCAATTGAAGGACATTTCACTTCTTTTAATAATTTAATTACATCTTCATCTAAGCGATCTGCGCGTGTGTTGATTATATTAAGTGGCAAATCGATGTCTTTTTCTAAATACATCTTAATAAATCTCGTGATATGTTTTTTTACCAACATAGGATTGTCATCATATATTATAACTGAATTTAGGTCGGGTAACTTTCTTTTTGCATAAAGTAACTCATCTACACAGTCTTCTGGATATCTGAATCTCCATTTTCTTGTAGAGATGAGATGAACACAACAAAAATTACAATCATTTGGACAACCTCTACTCATTAGCAAAGGATAATTTCTGACGTCATTATAACTAAAAAAAGATGTAAAGTCAGGGTAAGGCAGTTTTTTTGGATCAGGTGGTTCAGTTTTTATTATTTGACTTTTTGTTTCAATCTTAGCATTTATTACAACAGTTTCTATGACATTTTCTGCTTCACCAAGTATAATGTAATCAATTCTATCATCTAATCTATCATAATATAAGGTAGCGTGAGGTCCCCCAACCATTATGGGAATTTTAAATTTAAAAACAACATCCATTATCTTCGCAGCCTCTCTCATTGTGGCTGTATACAAAGTTAAACCAATCACATCTGGTTTAAACTCATTGATGAAAGTTTCAGGTGAAGGTGCGTCATGTTTAAATTGGTAATCTACGACTAGGACTTCGTGATCTTTCCCATTTAAGACTGCTGCCAACATTGCTAAACCCAAATGTGGAGAAGTACTTTCACATTTTTCTCTTTTTGCATTAAAAAACAATATACGTTTAGTAATGTCCATATAACCACAAAAACTTTTTATTCAGCGATAAAAGCTATACATATTTACAAAGATGAAAATCTGACACTTATTTTTTAATAAATATTTTGTATAGATTATTAACAAATAATTTTAATTTGAAAAGCATCAAGCACAGTTATTTTAAACGCTTATTTTAGTTTCATATCTTTGTTCGAATTAAATATATTGTCCAATTTCTATAAATAAATTAAACTTTTTAACATTGCAATATCTTCTTTATCTATAACTTTTAAAACTAACAATAATATCAAATAGAATAAAACAGAAACTAGAACAATTAAAATTATGCTAAAGTCTCTTAATAATGTGATAATGATTATCATTAGTATTGAAGCACTTAAAATCCTTATTGAATCTTTTAATAATGGTTTTCTGATTCTGAATTTGGTTTTGGATGATATTGATATCATGACTACTAGTGTTAATATATCAGAAAGTAAAGTTGCAATACTGGCCCTAATATATGTGTAATCGGGTATTAGTAACAAATTTAGAATCACATTTAAAAGAGCGATTGTTCCCATAACTTTAGCAACAACTATTTGCTGATTAGTAGAGCTAAAAAGATATGCAAAAGAGCTATTTACAAAAATAAGAGCCATAGCCCAGATTAAAATTTGAAGCGCAATTGTTGCAAGGGCATAAGCAACTCCATAAACTATTAAGATAATGTTATTTGCTGGGAAAGTTGTTAGCATAGCCATTGGAACCCCCATTATCATCATATATTTTAAATTATCTTTGGAAGGCGAATTTCAATGATTTGTGTGATTTTTTGTAAAATCTGGACATTATAGGAAAAATAGACGAAAAATATACTGAAGGAATGAAAGATAAGACTATTGTTAACCTGTAAGCTGCATTATACCATCCAATCAGTTCATCTGCATTTGGTAGAATCATGGATAGCATAACAGTATCGATGTAATAGTAAATCATGACAAAAATTCCTGTAAATCCAAATGGCAATGCTTGCTTAATTATAAACTTCCAGAAAACCCAATCAACTTCTATTTTTCCTAAAACAAACTTCCAAATACAGACAAATAAACTATAGATTAAGAGGATTGCACTGACGACTAGATAAATCACTGCAAATCCAACCACCGTAAACCCTAATAAAAT
>VGTM01000130.1 GCA_016874685.1 Methanobacteriota archaeon | reverse complement strand
CATAGTGGGATGATAATAATAATTGAGGAAACTTGGATTTTTTGAACCTAGATTAGTGAGATTAAACATTTTTTTAATAGTATATGTTAACTGCTTTTTTTTGTTATTATACTCTGGTATGGGAAAGAGCTCTTCAATAGAACAGAATTTTTCAATATCTTGTTGCACTGGTTTTCCTGATTTCCATAGAAGAGAAACTAATTTTATGTTATAATCTGTTGATAAGTTTTTTATCAGATGATAAACAGGTAGAGTGTTAGCTGAGTCTGGGGAGGGCAGGTCATGTGATAATACCAAAATATTCTTCATTTAATCACTTTTTAAGCTTTATTTCGTTGTATGTTCTTTCTATCTTCACTGAAACTTTATCCCAGGTTAAATTTTCCTTTATATATCTTTTTCCTCTTTCTAACATCTCTTTTTGCTCTTGCGGATTTTCCAGCACATATTTCATTTTTTCTCCTAAAACCTTTATATCGCCATATTTTACTATATAACCACTATTTGACTCTTTGATAACTTCCCCGCATTGTTCAGTTACAATTACAGGGGTATCACATAAAATAGCTTCAAGGGGTGTTATTCCCACTCCTCCCATGTATATTACCGTATGAATAAATAGATCTGCGTCTAAATAAGCGGATATTTTTTCATCTTCACTTACAGGTCCTGTAAATTTAACTTTGTGACCTATATTCATTTTCGCTATTAATCTTTCCAGTTCTGTTCTGTAGCCTTCATCTGGCCCTGCAATAACAAATATGATATCATCGATTTCCTCTACCAGCTTAGAAAAAACTTTAATCGCAAATCCAATGCCTTTTAATTTGTGAATCCGCCCTAAGTATAATATCATTTTTCCGTTTATACCGTGTTTTCTCCTGAATTCTCCGTATTCTGGCAGATTTTTAAAGTATTCAATGTTCATTCCTGTGTAAACAATATCAATTTTTTCATCATCGATTCCAATCTGACGAGCGTATTCTGCTTCTTCCTTTGAAATTGCTAGTAATTTCGATGCATTTTCTAGTATTCTATTTCCCCAAATCCAATCATATAGTCTTTTTGTTTTTTGTCTTTGTGTTGCTCTAGGGAGCGAATTATCGGGCTGTAAAACATAGGGTATACCATATTCAATTGCATAATTATGAATAACGTTATTCTGGTAAGAACGGAATTGATGTAGGTGTATCAGGTCGAAATTTTTAAGGTTTTCCTTGGCCCATTTTTTCATTCCTGGTGAATATAAAAACAATGCAATATTCATTGAAGATTTAAACGGAATTATTTCTACACCTACTTTTTCAATGGATCTTGCATATCCATGGTCAAATTCAAAATCTGTAGTTATTATAGTAACATCATGACCAAGTTCAACAAACTGTTTTGAAAGATTGTAACAGACATTGACATCCCCTCCACGTTTTGGAGTGAAATATGGGATTACATGCAGTATTTTCAAATCAGATCCTCCAATGTTTTCTCAAATCTATATGTGATTTTATCCCAGTCATTGTTTTCAACGAATTTTCTCGCTTTCTTACCATTTTCCAAAATTTTGTTCTCTTTGATCAATTGAATGACTTCCTCAAGGACATCTTCTGGTTTATCAACATATATAAGGCCATTATCTTCACCAAATTCCATCATTATACCTGGAAGTGGTGTGGTTATAACAGGTTTTTCCATTGCCATGTATTCGTATAGTTTAATAGGCACTATATCCTGCATTATTTCCTCATCAGGATATGCGGGTAGTAGACAGATATCTGATGCTGCTATAAATTCAGGGATCTTCTCATAGGGCTGTTTACCAGTTAGGATAAGCTGGCCATCAAGTTTATAATCTTCTTTAATTTTCTCTAGATCGTTGTATGCATCTCCATCTCCAACAATAAGCAGTTTTATTTGGGGATTTTCCTCTTTTATTTTCACTAAATCCCTTGCAACTTCCTTCATCCCAGCGAAATGGTATATCCAGCCCATATAAAATAGTACAGTGTCATTTTTCCTAATACCATATTCTTCTCTGATGTTTGATCCATTTATCTTGGGATCAAATGCATCTAAATAAATACCTGCATCTATTAGGGATGTTTTATCTTTATCTGCTCCAAGTTCAATTGCAAGCTCTGCAAGTCTTTTATTTATGGTGATTACTTTGGTAGAATTTTTTATTGTACGTTTTTTTAGATATTTGCCCAGTGTTTGAAGGGGTTTTTCAGGAATCAGAGCATATAAAACATCGATCAGATAGTATACGAAGGGTATATTATGTCTTTTAGCAGCTTTTGAGGCATAATAGGCATTCAGGAGACCAAATGCCACTATGACATCAGGTTTAAATTCTTTTATCTGCCTTTTAATTTCTCTCCCATGAAAGAAAGGGATGGATAAATAGTCTATAATAGGAATTTCTATAATGCTGGGTCTTATAACCTGAATTTTTGCTTCAGGATTTATCTTGTGGTAATCGTTGAATATCTGCTTTTTTACATAGATTCCATGCCATTTTCTCTCTTTTCTTCTCCAGTCTATTCCATAGTCTATGACTCTTATTTTATGGCCTTTTGCAGATAATATGTCCATTAAATGGTGCTGCTGGTGTGGATTTCTTTCTATCCAGTCTGATTCTTGAACAACCAGGATTTTCATATTAGTTTCACTCAGAATTCTGCACTTTTTGCTATGTTAATCCAGTTATCAACAAACCATTCATAGGTCTTCTTCAATCCCTCTTTGAAACTGGTTTTTGGCTGATAATCTAGTATTCTCTCTGCTTTTTCTATGGAAGATAAGAGTTTGGTTTTAGCATCCCAATCTCTCCGTTCCATGTAAGCTACACCTTCTTTGTTACCTGTTAGTTCATTTACCATGTTTGCCATGTCTATAACTCTCTGATCCTTGCCTGATCCAAGGTTTATTGCTTCACCAACAGCTTCTTTCTTCATACCCATTGCGAGAAGTCCATCTACTATATCATCAACATATGTCCAGTCTCTTGTTTCAGTTCCATCACCAGTAATTGGTAGTGGATTCCCATTCATAGCCCAGAAAAAGAAGTTGGGAATCACATTCCTGTATTTTCCAGGCACCTCACCCGGACCAAAAACATTGAAAAACCGGGCATTAACAATTGGAAGATCATATAGGTTGTAGAAGTAGTTAGTGTAAAGTTCTCCAAGTAGTTTAGTAACCTGATAGGGGGTATGAAGTTTTATAGAAATGTCATGTTCCTCAAATGGCATTTTTGAGTCCAGTCCATAAACACCACAACCAGAAGAAGAATAAACAAATCTTTCAACACCAGTTAGCTGTGCGTATTGTAGAACTTTCAGAATTCCCAGACCATTTACCATAAGGTCTTTTTCTGGATTATCTACAGAGTTCTGGTTTGCAAAATGTGCAGCTAAATGGAATACATAATCAGGTTTTTCTTTGAAAACCCTTTTCAGCGCCTCATCATCCAGGATATCCCCACTGATAAATTCGATGTTTCGAGCAGCCGGAATATTCCACTCGTAAGCAGATGATAGGTTGTCAAGGATTAAAACTTTCTCTGTGTTTAGTTCTCCTAATTTCCTGGATAGCTTGCTTCCAACACATCCAGCTCCACCAGTTACCAGAACAATTTTATCCTCATAATTATTTAGAGAATTCATTTTCTTAACCTCTTAGTTTTCGATTATATATTTAAATGATTATAATTGTTTAAATATTCATAATTAATGTTCAAATCTATTTATTAAAATTTTTTTTTTTTAATTAAGAATATAGTCGAAGCTAAAAATTCTAAAAAATATATGATTTTGATTTAATTTACTTTTTTTTACAATTTTAATATTTATCTTATAGAAGTAACCCTATTTTATTTATTCATGGTTCTTTCAATCAACCGTGATATTGAATCTAGGATAATTCCAGTAAACATCATAAAGGCTCCTGCCAGAGCCAAAATTATCATGAGAATAGTGGGTGCTAGAGTAATGCTTATGCCAGTCATATAATCTCGAAGAAAAATCAAACCCATTCCTGTCCCTATACATGCCAGAATCAAGCCAGGTAATGTGAAATAATAGAGGGGTCTGTTGAGTTCCATGTCCTGCAACACATTCACTAATACTTGTATGCCATGGCTTATGGGATGTTTTTTTGAGCTTTTTACGTCGTATCTTACTCCAGTTTCTACTTCTTTTACCTTTAATCCAGCGTTTGCAGCATCTACCAGCATTTCACTTTCAATACCATAACCTTTAGTCTTGAATCTGAATGAAGGTATGGTATGAACCGCAAAAGCTCGAAATCCGCTTTGAGTATCTGTAATGGTAAGTCTGCTACTGATATTAGTGGCTTTATCCAACACATTCTGACCGATACGTCGGTATTTAGGTGTATTTTTGTCTCCCTTCCCTAAATATCGGCTACCATTCACCATGTCAGCCTCTCCTGCAATTATGGGTGCTACCAGTTTAGGTATCTCTGCTGGATCATGCTGACCATCAGCATCCAATGTTACAATGATATCAGAATCCCCTACAGCTTCAAAACCTGTTTTCAATGCCGAACCTTTGCCATTGTTTCTCTGATGCCTTATTACTTCAGCGTCTGCAAGTTCTGCTATCTGCGATGTATGGTCCCTGCTCCCGTCGTCAACAACCATCACATGGTCTACATAATTTTTGGTTCTAAGAACTATGCTTCCTATGGATATTTCTTCATTGTAGGCAGG
>VGTM01000129.1 GCA_016874685.1 Methanobacteriota archaeon | reverse complement strand
GAGGTTTACATTAAGCAAAAAATGTTATAATCATCACTAGATGCCTTACCATCCGTAAAACAGTTGGTTTTACCATTAAGTGGTTTTTTATCCTTCTATTGAACTGGTGGAGGAGTTTTTAATGGAAGGAAACCTCTCCAGAATAATGTAGTAATAAGTACTATAAATAATTTTTTAGGGGGGCTATTTCTCGCCGTTTATTTTATTACACCCAAATATTCCCCTTATCTAAATTTTGGCATAAGGATACGTATCCCAAGGCATCCCTGGATTATTAAATTCTGCGATAATACCGAATTCAGATATTAATTGACACAATTTAAATAAGCCCGGAACCTCAGTTGCATGGTGGGTTGCGTCAACCACCGATATCCCTAATTTTCTGGCAAGTACAGCTCCTGGATGGGTGAGATCACCAGATAGATATAAATCCGCGCCTTTTTCATAAGCTAGCTTTATATATTCCGGATTCAAACCAAACCCCGATACTACAACCACTTTTTCTATAAGTTCCTTTCTTCCTTTTACTATTCTAAGGTAATCCACTGAAATCGATTCCATAACATCTTTTATAAATCCATCGAGAGAATTCTCTGTTGAGCAAATTCTGCCGATTCCTGTCTTTTCATCGAAAATATCTAAAACGTTAATATTCAGGGATTCTGCCAGGGCGTCGTTGGCACCTCCCTGAACAACATCCCAGTTGGAATGAATGACGTAAGTAGGAATAGAAGAACAAAATAGGGGCGGATGGTGACAAACTATGAGATCCACTTCTGATATTCCCAAAGAGGCTTTTGGGACGAGATCTAAAACCACAACCGCCTTTTTCACCTCAATTTCATCAGGGTCGCCGGGCCCTGAAAAACCAACTGGATCGTTATTTAAAGCCAGTTCTTTAGGAACCTCCCTTTCTATCATTTCAAAAAGTTCAGATGCCAGCATCTTCCACAGCACACTTTATTTTTCCTAGGTGTTTTTCTATGAAATCATCTGGAGACAGTGGCTGCAGTGCTGATATAATCAGGGCCGGTTCTTTCATGAATTCAAAAAATTTTTCGCAGTCTTTTTCTTTAAATAGAACTCCCTCATAAAAATTCATCCCTGCAACTCCATAAAGAACTCCCCTGGCTTTTAAAATGTCACCGAGGCTTTTTCTAAGAACTTCCATAGTAAGGGTCATGGTCCCTGATGTTTTAGAATTTAAACCAGCGGTTTTTAGGATTCCTTTGTGTTTGGAGTTGGCCACTTCTAATCTATCCCACATGTTGTTCTTTTTAAGTATGGTGTTATCACTGCCATCGGAAGTGGGATCCTCCACCATAAATATTTCTATATCTGAATCAACAAGCTCTCTTATGGATTCCAGGCTGAGACCTCCCAGTCCAGTGGTGTCCACAACCAGATCAGCATCGTTAATCTTCGTTAAATCATCAAAAAATTCAATACCATCACCTAAAAGGCCGTTAAGATGGGGGTTTATGTCGATTACTGTAACCTTCGAGAACTCTTTAAACTCTTCTGCCAGTTTCATCCCAGTGAGGTAGCTGCCCACAATGGTGGATCGTTCAATTTCTACATCTAAAGATTTTATCCAATTAACAGTGGCTTTACACTTCATATCACCTATGCTGTTGACTATATCCCCCACATTTACTCCAGAATAAAGTGTGAAAACTTCATCCGTTATCCCCTTTTCTTTAATGATCATTCCACCACCGAAAATCCGATTCTTTCCAGAGCATGTGTTATCTCATCCTTCACCGCCTCTTCCAATTTCTTTCCATGCAGGACGTGTGATGGTGATGTGGCGGCAGAAAGGAGCCGGCCTTTGCCGTCAACCAGAACCAGCATGGAGCCTGATCCCGGAACTCCCAGACGCCCCCTAGCAATTACCAAGTCACATTCACATATATCCAGGGCCATAAGAGCTTTTGAAAGGGCGGGAGTCCGTGTCAAATCCGCAGAATTGGTGTGAATGCGCAGCTGTTCAGCTAGGGGTAAATTAAACTTTTTTAAGACTTCATTTATGGCTGCTGTTTTCACCTGGTTCCTGTTGGGGACCACTATTCTCCGGCAGGATCTTATATTTTCCTGGAGAGATGACAGTTCCTCCTCCTTATCCCCCCGCCTTTCTCCCCTGACCGATTCATGATATGCGTTTTTAATTATTTTTTCAAAACTCATGGTCACTTTCCTTCATCTGATTTCACATTTCTGGTGTGAGACCCAACTCCTTAACACTGTTGACCACTTCTCTAAGATTTCCGTAGGTTGGAGATCCCACCCCCTTAACATCCAAAGGATACTGGTCGGGAATAACTGTTGCCAGGTTATCTGCACCTGCCCTTAATGAAAACTTAACATTTTCCGGGCCGATGGTGGGGGTGGGGACAGTTACCCTTAAATCGTTGAACATTAGTCTGGTTATGGCTATGGTCTTCATCTGCTCAATCAGGGAACAGGGGGGATGTTTCTCCATAGGAGTGTCCTTGTAAGGATTAAACCCCATAATCGGAATTTCAGCCAGAGCCGGGAATTTCTTGAGGAAGAAGAGATGGTTCACCCGGTCCTGGTAAGATTCCCCTATTCCTATAAGGAGGCCTGAGGAAAGTTCAAGGTGTGCATCGTTTATCATTGTACAGACATTTATCCTGTCTTTAAGCCGTTCTCCGGGCTTTAAATCGTTGAAAAGTTCCATATTGACCGTTTCTAAATTGCAGCATATGGTATCCGTTCCATATTTGGCCAATTCTTCCAAGGACTTCACATTCAAATCAGCCCCAACATTCACCAACAACTCCAGTGAAGTATTTTCTTTAACAATCCTGGTGGCTTCTACTGCGTGTTTTCCATTGTACCCGTGTGCTCCAGAGCAGCTGACCCTGGGAATCCCTGATTTTTCCACCGACCGAACTGCATTCAAAATTTCATCTTGTGTTTTGAAAAAAGAATGATAATATCCCTCTGAAGATGTTTTAGCTGCAAATCCACAGTATTTGCATTTAGGGGTGACCTTGCACACGTTAGTTAAATGAACCGTGGAAGTGAGTTTGATCTTCTTGCTTTTAGAATCTCTTAATTCTGCGGCGGCTTCAAAAATTTTGGCAACATCTTCATTAGATCTTGATTTAAATAAATCCAAAACCTCGTCTCTTTTTAGATCCTGTTCTTTTAAAGCTTTGTTGATGATTTTTTTTATCAAGTTAGCACCTTAAGGCGTTTTTCAAGGGGAGAGTGTAATCGGGTAACTTGGACACGTTTAACTAATTACTAAAGGATTCCGTATATCATGTTAGAGTAAACGTTTTTATACAATTAGACGTTAACTAAATGACGTGTGGTCCTCTAAATTACTATAAATTATACCTTTCAATTTAAATCTTAATTCAGGAATTTTTTTAACTTATTTTAATTCCCACGATTTTTTTGAATAAAAAAAATAAAAAAATAAGTAAGTGATTCATTACTCTGACCTTTTCTTCAGGGCCTCTAAAATGGTGGGCAGTATTTCTCCTGTGGCTCCGAAATTCATGGAATCAGCAGTTCCCAGTAATGCTCCAGGGTTTAATTTTTCTTCCATGTGGTCGATTCCCGCAGTGTTCATGAGGTTGGTGACCTGTTCCAGAGACTCTTTGGCCATCATCTGAGCGAATCCGGCAGGAGCTCCCAGAACGTCCATCACTGAATCTCGGTAACCCAGTATTCCAGCGTAGGTGATGGCGGTTAGAGCAGAGCACATATCACACACTGGACCTAACAGTTCTGCAGGTAATTTATAAGCGCTTCCTCTGGCTGTTTGTCCCCAGTTTACCAAGTTGTTTATGGTATCATCACTGGCGTATCCTTCCGCGATGTAAACTTGTCCCTTCATTTCAGGCACAGCACCAGGGTGGTAGGAAGACACATTCACCGTAGGCGCAATGTTCATTTCGGGACTGGAAAGATCTTCGAATATTTTCTTGAACATGGTGGTGGGTACCGTGCAGGCGTGGGTTAGTATGGCTCCTTCTTTCAGGTCCCCTGCGAATTTTTCGATTATACCCATCTGCATGTCACCTTTGGGGAACCAGGTCATAACCCAGTCTGCATCCTGAACTGCCTCGTTATCATCGGTTGTGATTTCGAAACCTAGATCTTCAGGGTGCGTAAAGTGGATGGCACCTTTCGGTGGTTTTGGAAGGTCTTTGGCTACTTCATTAACCTTTGCCCTTATCTGAGGCATCACCTTCTCAGGATCTGATTTATGGGCCTCAATGACGTCCTCGTAGGCGAAGTCATCAATAACCTTAAATTCATTGTCAAAGACCGGGTCAGCAATCACGATCTCATCTACTCCGGCCAGTTCCATCAGTTCTGCGCCCATAATAATGGTTGAATGAGTCATGGATATTTCTGGTTTTCCAACTTGTTCTGCGACTGTACAGGCCCGGCTAAAGTTTGTTATTCCGCTGGCGGCGTGGGTTCGATAACAGCCTGCCCCCAATATTGCAACTTTCATACTATCACTCCTTTTTTCTGTCAAATTTTTATACTACTGCAGATTTTAGTAGTACAGATTAAAGTAGCCAAAATGTCAATATAAATCTTTTGATTTATTATTAGGGTGCTAGATTTTTAGTGATTTTTTAAGAGTTATTATGGTTTGTTTTTTGTTTTTGGACGTGTTTTTGAAATTGGTTTGTAAAAATGCATTTATACATATTTATTATAGTTTTTAAAGAATTTT
>VGTM01000128.1 GCA_016874685.1 Methanobacteriota archaeon | reverse complement strand
CCAAGGTAACCTCGGTTCTCGACAAGCGTCTTAACGTATTTGGTGTAAAAGACGTTAAAGTAAGAGCAAGTGGTTCTCAAGATGTTATCGTTGAGATAGCCGGGGTAAAACCAGAAGAAGTTTCAAATATAGTTGGAAAACCCGGCAAATTCGAGTCAAAAATAGGAAACCAAACAGTTCTTACAGGGTCTGATATAGTAAACGTTGAGGCATACGTTATCACTGGAAATCAATGGTCAGTTCCCTTTAAAATTACAGTGGCTGCTGCAGATAAATTTGCAAAACTTGCATATGGAAAAGCAGGTCAACCTGTGGATATGTATCTTGATGATAATCTTGTTTCTTCACCAGAATTAAGTGAAGGACTTGCCACAGGAAATCCTTCAACCGATGTGGAAATTACTGGTGGAGCAGCATCAAAGGCAGATGCAGAAAAGGAAGCAAAGGAGATCAGGACTGTTTTATTATCTGGTGCTTTGCCTGTGAAGGTCGAAATTGTGGGAATAAGCACTGTGTCTCCAGAACTCGGATCAGAATTTGCATCTGGTGCTGTAACTGCTGGAATTTTGGCAATAATTTTTGTTTCATTGATAATATTTGTAAAATACAGAACACCTAAACTGGTGATTCCAATTATATTCACCAGTCTTGCCGAGATTCTTATGATTCTGGGAATTGCGTCAATCATCAAATGGAATATCGATCTTGCTGCAATAGCAGGAATAATCGCTGCTGTAGGAACAGGGGTAGATGATCAGATAATCATAACTGATGAGGTATTAAAAGGAGAGAAAAAAACAAAAACGAAAAGAAGGATGGGGCTACGGTTAAGAATAAAAAGTGCGTTCTTTATTGTGTACGCAGCTGCTGCTACTCTTATTGCTGCAATGATACCTCTAGCCTATGTAGGATTTTCCAGAGGATATACTGGAATAGGAGTACTTTCAGGATTTGCGGTTACCACTATAATCGGAGTTTTGGTAGGGGTTTTCATTACCAGGCCAGTTTATGCAAAATTCATAGAAGAAACCTTTCAAAAATAGTTCAAACTAAATTTTTATCAGGATTTGGAAAACCTCAGAATTCCGTAATTTGCAAGTAAAATTACATTTATTTTGTATCCTATACTGTCTTTTTCCGTACTAATTTTATTCTTTTAACCATAGAGTTTCTTTAGAAGTTTATAGAATATTCTATTTAAATTCATTAACATTAATTATTTAATTCATAATTAACAGTAATTCTGCTAAAAGAAGAATGTTAATAATTAAGGAAATACAATGCAAAATAAAACTACCAAATGGTATCAAATGTCAGTAGAACATGTTCTCGATACCTTAGAAACAGAAATTACTGGAATTAATTCCAGAGAAATGAATTTTAGACTGAAAAAATACGGATACAACGAAATACGTTTTAAGCAAATTAGTCCTTTTATAAGGTTGCTGCGACAGTTCCACAATCCCCTAATTTACGTTTTAATTGTTGTTTCTATTGTTACAGCCTTTATCGGTGAATTGATCGACACAGTGGTTATTTTAGGAGTTGTGATTGTCAACACATTTATAGGATTTATTCAGGAAGGAAAGGCAGAATCTTCCATAGAGGCTCTGGAAAAGATGATGGTCCCAGAGTGCACGGTGTTAAGGGATGGTGAGAAGAAAACAACATTAGCTCGTGAACTGGTTCCAGGTGATGTGGTTTTAATTTCTGGTGGAGATAGAATACCCGCAGATATGCGTCTTTTTCATGCAAAAAATTTACATGCAGATGAAGCAGCACTTACAGGAGAATCAATTGCAGTGAAAAAAAATATTGAACCGTTATCAACACCAGATTTACCTCCTGCAGATCAAAATTGTATGGTTTTCAGCGGCACTTTAATCACACAGGGTTCTGGGAAGGGAATTGTGGTAGCCATTGGGGAGCATACAGAGCTTGGAAAAATTGCAGAGATTATGAAAGAGACCAAGAAAATTGCCACACCACTTATGAGAAAAATGGAAGATTTCACTAGGCTTATAACCATTGCCATAATTGCAATTGCCTTTTTTAATTTTGTTTTATCAACATTTTTTGGATATAATCTTATTTATTCATTTATGGCCTCTGCTTCTCTGGCCGTAGCAGCAATACCTGAAGGTCTACCTGCCATTTTGACAATAACCTTAGCTTTTGGAGTAACAGTAATGGCAAGGAGAAACGCGCTTATCAGGAAACTACCATCAGTGGAGGCTTTAGGCTCCACAACGGTTATATGTTCAGATAAAACAGGAACTCTTACCAAAAATCAGATGACAGTTGTGAGGATATACTGTGGAGAGAAAGATTATCATTTGACTGGGACAGGATACGAACCCTCTGGAGAGTTTATTCTATATAATAAGAAGATTAAGCCATCTCGAAAGGATAAAGAACTGATTGAAACTTTAAATGCAGGTTTTCTATGTAATAACGCGACCTTAATGGAAGATGAAGAAGGATATAATATCCTAGGAGATCCAACAGAAGGTGCTTTGATAGTCTCTGCAATCAAAGCAGGTATCAGTGAAAGTTCACCAAGATTGGATGAGATACCTTTTGAGTCAGAGCGACGATATATGGCTACTCTGCATCAGGGTAAGAATGAAAATGTTATTTACGTTAAAGGCTCACCAGAAAGGATTTTGAAAATGTCCAATAGTCAATTAATCAATGGAAACGTTCAATCGCTGGAAATTGGAGAGATTACAAATGTTGCAGATAAGATGGCTGAAAATGCATTGAGAGTGATAGGATTTGCTTATAAAATATCCAATAAGAAGAAAAGGCTTGAAGTCGAAGATTTAAATGAATTGACCTTCCTTGGGATACAGGGAATGATTGATCCACCGAGAGAAGAAGCAATAAAAGCCGTAGAAAAATGTAGAAAAGCAGGAATAAGAACTGTGATGATAACTGGTGACCATGCCAAAACAGCGAAAGCAATCTCAGAACAATTAGGAATAGGCATAGATGAAGATAGGGTCATAAAAGGAAAAGAATTATCTAGAATGAGCCATAGAGAGTTATATGAAATTGTAGATAAGTTTTCAGTATATGCAAGAGTTGCTCCAGAGCACAAGTACGATATAACAACTCAGCTTCAAATGAGAGGACATATTGTTGCTGTTACAGGGGATGGTGTAAATGATGCTCCTGCTCTAAAGGCTGCTGATATAGGGATAGCTATGGGGAAAACAGGGACTGATGTTAGCAAGGAAGCTTCTGATATGGTTTTAGCTGACGATAATTTCGCCAGTATAGTTGCAGCAGTGGAAGAAGGAAGGCATATTTTTGAAAATATACTTAAAATTATATTGTATACACTTCCCACAAATGGTGGACAGTCTCTACTGATATTAGGTGCCGTATTATTGGTGCCTTTTATTCCACTTTTTGTAGTACGTCTTCCTTTGGAACCATTACAAATTCTTTGGATAAATCTGTTTGACGCTGTTTTCCTTGCTTTACCATTAATTAAGGAGCCTAAAGAAAAAGGGTTTCTTGAAAAACCTCCGCGTGACCCAGAAGAGCCAATAGTTAATATATTATTCTTAAGGAAAGTGGGTTTAGTATCGTTTTCAATGGCTATTGCAGGATTGACAATATATTATCACTTTGGAATATCAGCTCTTTCAAACCCAATGAATGAATTGTTATTAACTCAGGCACAAACAGCAGCTTTTGCAACTGTGATATTAATGCATATTTTTTACCTATTTACTGCTAGGTCAATAACAGATTCTGCATTTACATTTAGTCCTTTTTCAAATAAATGGGTGCTTATAGGTGCTGCAATAACAATGATAGCACTTTTTATGATAGTTTATGCCCCGTTTTTTCAGATTCTATTTAGAACAGCGGCATTCCCTGGCGATTGGTGGATATTTATAACTTTCGCTGCGCTTCCTGGGTTTTTCTTAATTGAAATAGAGAAATTTTTGGAAAAATCAATTTGTAAAAAATCATAAATCATTTTGAACAGAAATTAATAATAAAAAAATGATAACTTATTATTTATATAAAGAGAATTTCTATTTACCTCATTTTTGAGTTGATTTTTTTAAGTTTTTGAAACAGGTCTTTTTTGAGTTTTATTTTTGATGTTTTTTTCTTTTTTTAGCATTAATTTCATGTTATTTGCATGCTTTTTGGTTATTTTTATCGTATTTTTTTTTGATAGCGTTCGCTAGGGGGTGTTTATTTTTTGGAGGGTGGCGAGTTGATGTAGGTTGTAATTGAAGCAGGAGAATATGTTTTTGGTGTGTTGTCGGATGGTGGTGGTGACGAGAGTGTGTCCGGCGTTGAATATGTTTTTGATTACAGCGTAAGGGCGTTCCCAGGCTGATCTTTTGCGTGCAATTCTCTGGTTGCGCATTTTATCTCGGATTCCTAGGGGATGGCCGCGGACCGCTCGTTTCATGGAAGCGTTGTAGCCCGCACACGGTGCGAAGGCATATCCTCGATCTCGGTAAGCCACTTCACCTTCCTCAGTCAGATCTATTTGGCCATCATGCACATTAGCAGGTGTGGTTTCCAGTCGACGTATCAGACCATAGTCCATATCTGTTTTAGTATGTAATTTGTAACCATAATACGATTTCACGCCTTTTTTAGCCCATTTCCCGTCTTTGCTTCTGCGTGTCTTGGCTTCCGGCCCACGAGGCTCATCCACCTTTTTGTGACCTGGATCGGTGGTTATGAAGGTAGCATCCTGCATAACACCCTTCTTAACCTTTAAACCTTTAGCATCCAACT
>VGTM01000127.1 GCA_016874685.1 Methanobacteriota archaeon | reverse complement strand
TAACTAGTTTATTGTCTAAATATCCAAAAATCCATAAAATTGATTTTGTTTGAATAATAGCATCTATTTTATGAATGAATCCCAGTATTTCACCAATGATATCTGTATAGAACTGTTTATGACAGAAAAAGATATTAAAAGTTGAATAATTGAATCATATCACGCCGGAAATTATTCCCGGCAGTTTTTTATAAATCTTTTATTTTATGATATTATTACTGGAAATATAAAAATCTGAAGTATCTTAACTCATAATTATATTTTTTGCATTTGATACAAGTTTATAGTTTAAATATGATTTTTACCAGTTTTTATATTATAAAAACAATTATAAATGTTCTTAATTCAACCAACAACCCTCATATCGCGGACCAATATACGGGGTGTTATGAAAGATCCTATCTGGCGTGTCTTTTTGGAAATTGCTGATGCATTTTGCAGTGCTTGAAAAATATTTCCTGATAGCATGGCTTTTTTTATGGGATATACAACCTCTTCCTGTTCTATTTTAAAGGTATTACTTGCTTCCACCGAGAAATCACCTGAAATTGGGTTTGATGTATGAGCACCCAGGACATCGCTAACCAGTACCCCATCCCCAATATCTGAAATTTCATATATCTCATCAAAATCCAGTATGAAATTGCTTAAACCAACTGAAGGCGTATCAGCAAAAGAGGATCGAATTCCATTACCTGTACTTTCAACTCCACCTTTATTTGATGTATATATGTCATATAAAAAATTTTTAAGCACACCACTGTCCATAACTGTAGTTCTTTGACTCGGAGTCCCCTCACCATCACAAGTTGAAGAATTAAGACCCTTTTTTATTGTACCGTCATCGTATATACTCAAAGAGGGAGACACCACTTCTTCACCAATCTTATCAGCAAAAACAGATCTGCCTCTTTGCACGTTGTCTGCATTTAAAGCGTGGACAAAGGTTCCAAGAAGACCTGCGGCTGCATGATAATCCAGTACAACATCCATATCTTTAGTTTCTACATGTTTACCATTTAAAGAATTGCTTGCAATTCTGCAGGCTTCCTCTGCAAGCCATTCCGGATTTATATCCAGATATCTGGACGAATCAGATTCGTGTGCAGTAGATATATCCTCCCCATCTTCAACAATAACTGATATAAAACCAGAAAATAATGTGGAAATGTCTTCACAGCTTGTTCCTTCAGAATTTATGAGAAAACTCTTTATGCATCCAGTAGAGAATCCACCAGAAGTTGGCTGACATTTTAGTTCATGAACAGTACCTATCATGGTTTTTGCAAACTCTATTGCTTCCACTATTTCCATTGACTCAATCCTTTTGTCATAAATTCCTTTAACAGTTTTATATTTGGATTTTGGTGCAAAAGCAAAATTTTTATCCTTTATATTGCATTCAGCATTAAATATGGCGTTTTCAACCATTTCTCCTAGATTTTGCAAATTAGTGGTATAAGAAAACCCTATTTTTCCTTCTAAAATGACCCTTATACCTACTCCATAAGTAAAACTTTCCTTGGCAAAATCTACTTTATTTTTTTGAATATCAACATTCAAAGTCTCCTCTTTTTCAACATAAACTTCCACGTGTTCTGTAAATTGGTTGGCAAGATCCAATGTTTCATTGGCAATTTCAGAAATCATAATATGAACCTCTCTATAGCTTCTTTAACTCCATCTCCGTAGCTATTTTTGGTAACATAATCGGCAATATTTTTAAGTTCCAAGTCAGCGTTTGCAACCGCAACCTTCACAGCAGCCACCTCCAGAAATTTCAGGTCATTTTCACTATCACCAATTGCCAATATATCATCAATTTTTAAGCCCATATCTCTGGCTACAATCCCTAGAGAAGAACCTTTATCTACAGATGGGTCAGTTAGGTGTATGGCAAATTTTGTGTCATAGATTTCCACATCAAAGTCTTTCAACGTCTTTTTTGCTACATTTACATCAATAGTTCTTTTTATTGCAATTTCAGACACCCTATGATCTGAAAATTCAACTTTAATAACATCAAATCTTGATTTAAGATAGTCATAAGCTGGTTTACACTTCTCTATATTTCCAAGGATCATTTTTCCTTTGGGTGATTCTATAAAACCCCCATTTTCTGCCACTAAACCACCAGATGTGCCCAGCATCTTAGAAACCATTCTAGTGGCGCACATGATATTTCCAGTAACAATTATAACTGGGTATCCTTCATCTTCAGCTTTACGGATAGCTTCAATTGCACTTATGCATATTCTCTGAGTATTATCTGTGATTGTACCATCTACGTCAAGCGCTATTGCTTTCATATGATGATGTACTCCATAAAAATCTGAATAAATTCCAGAATTTATAATCAATCCCTAAAAATTTGCTTCTCTGTTCATATAGAACCATATCTATAGGCTATATTGCATGTACCCTCCTTACTCACCATGCATGCTCCGATAGGATTCATAGGATTGCATTCTTTCCTGAATAAGGTACATTCTTCAGGTCTTGCAACTCCCCGCAGGATAGGGCCACATATGCAGCCAGTTACAACATCTTCAAACTCTTCAATCTCAATATCGAAGTTTTCCCTAGCATTGACGTGGGAAAACTCGGCTTTTATCTCATAAAAAGAATCAGGGATCTCAGGGAACCCTCTCCATTGCTTATCTTTTATGTAAAAGGCCTCATCCATAAGTTTCTGAGCCTTAACATTACCTTCTTCCTTTACAACTCTTCTATATTCATTTTGAACCACTGCCTTCCCTTCTTTGAGCTGTTTTAAGATCATATAAATTGCAATAAGAACATCAAAGGGGTTAAATCCAGCTACAACCTGTGGAATACCATATTTTTCTGAAAAAGGGATGTATGGTTTTGTTCCAATTATGGTAGATACATGTCCTGGTTCTATAAGCGCATTTAGGTTCACTTCCCCAGATTCAATGAGGAATTCTAAAGCAGGAGGGATCAATCTGTGGCATGAGAGGATAGAGAAGTTTTCTGGAGGTTCTGAGATGATCTCAGAAGCTGTGGTTGGTGCTGTTGTTTCAAAACCTGCAGCCATGAATACAACATCTTTTTCTATCTTTTCTGCTATTTCAACAGCATTATTAATCCCATAAACTATCCTAACGTCGGCTCCATCTGCTTTAGCATCTGACAATGATCCATTACTTCCTGGAACTCTTAACATGTCCCCAAAAGTGGTTATGGTGACGCCCTGTCTGGCAAGATATACACATTCATTTATTTCTACCGATGGAACACAGCAAACTGGACATCCCGGACCTGCAACCACTTCCACTTCTTTCGTTATTAGAGACCTTATTCCATGCTGCATAATGGTGTGTTCGTGAGATCCACAGACATGCATTATTTTCACTGGCATTGAAATTTCTTCGATGCGACTTACTATTTCTCTGGACAAATTCTTCATTATTTCACCTTTATCATCTTGATCTATGAATTTTTTATATGATTTCTTTTATATACTTAACATATCTCCAAAGCTGGATTAAAGTATTTCTTCTGTCAACTAAATAACTAAATATTACAATATGTTAAAAAAACGTATTAATAACTAAATTTAAGAAATAGGGATGATAAAATGGAAAATGAAGAAAAGATCTTTGCCTGGGAAATTTTAGATGAAGCAGAGGCTTTAAGTAAAAGATTAAAAGATTACGAGGGATCAGCAGACAGAGAATCGTTAACAGAATTGGTAGACCAAACAATAGAACTTATTATAAAGTTAGGAAAAGCAGTTGATAATTTAGAAAACAAGGTTTGGGGTACAAGAGCACGAGTGGGCCGTACAAGACCTTGGCCTTGATAAACTGAAATGAATTACTCGTTATACCACCGTTTGAATTTGTCCACCAATCCTTCCTCGGATGTTTTCTTGAATGATTTAGTGGATGTTTTCTTGGATTCCTCCCTTTCCACCTGATTTAATTCTTTATATTTATCTCTTTCAATCTTCAATATCTTGTTTTCATTTTCAAGCTCGAATATTTTGCTATTTAATCTTTTTATCTCCTCTTCCAACATTGTCCTGTCTTTTTCTGGTTCTATTTCATCTTCTTTCATAATTATGGGTTCTTCAATAGTTTTTACTTCACTTTCAATAGTTGCACCGCCAGTCTCTTCAATTGGCTCTATTTCAGCCTCTTTTGGTATATCGCCGCCCTCATGATATTTACTCAGATCTTTTCCACATTTATAGCAAAAATTGGCATCATCTTCATTTTCCTTCCCACAACTCACGCAGAACATACAACCACCACTATTTTATTTTTTATCTAATGTATAATATTATATTTACTATTTTAACCAAAAAAAGTATGATTCATGAGAATTATGAGAAAATTTTGGCTCATTTGAAAATTAAAATAAATATCTTTCCCTTATCTCAATTCTTCTGGCCATTCCTCAATCCATTGATAGCCACAATCTAAACATCTGTAAGGAACGTGCGTCTCATTCAAGTACCCACTTTCCCAGTTATCAGAACCACACTTTGGACAGTAAATACCAGCAGGATTTCCAGGACCATCTTCACCTCCACTGTTAGATCCACCTGATTTAGTATTAGTACTAGTCTTAGTGGCTGTTTGCTTATCTCCTTGATCACTAGTATTGTTTGTAGTGTTCAATGTCTTTCCATCAGTTGACTGGAGACTATTGAAGGAAAAAGCTGCACCAATTATTATTATCACTCCTATTAAACCCAAAATCAAATAATCCTTATTTTTCATCATAGCTCCTCCATTATCAATATAAATTAAATTTTTATAATTTAGCCTATTCTTATTATAA
>VGTM01000126.1 GCA_016874685.1 Methanobacteriota archaeon | reverse complement strand
ACAGTCCATACATCTTTCTGGATGATAATTTGGTCTTTCATCCACATTATTCCAAACATAACCGTAGTCTGTAAATCCTAAAACTTTATGTCTTCCTCTAATATCTGCAATTGGAAGTTTGGTGTCCTCATTTTTGATATAAGTATGTTTGAGAATCTCGTCATCTAGTACTGGAATTGCTGCTGCAACTGAGCTAAATATTTCGGGACCAGCAGCTGTTTTGAATCCCCCAAGATAATGTGGATCCATTTTATGCATATCAGCAGCTGTCATAAGGTTCGGTTTTTCTTCAGAACTTCTGGTTCCATGGCCAATTACAATCCCAGGAGAACCATTTAAAAGAATTCTGCTTCCCATGCAAATGGTTTTTAAGAGAGGATCATTTTGGAGTGGATTTAATTCACCACAACCTGAAACTGAAATTCCTTTAAAGGGTCCTTCCATTTCTATAGCATGGAATATGGATGATACAGATTTATCAGATGGGTTTACGAATGCAGTATAATTTTTAAAAGCCATTCTGGTCCCGATCATCTCTGCAGTACTTAGTTCATCAATATTGGTTGTGGATTCTACGGTTTTGCCTTCTACTGATTCTGTTTCAATATTTATGTCTTTTCCACTTAGAATATCTTTAAATAAAAACCCGCCACCATAATCTTCATTGTAAATGCTATGAGCTGTTCCATAAACTATCATGTCAACTGATCCAAGCCATTCATTAGGACAGGGACCTGGAAATCCTGGCACACCGTTTAGATAGATTTTCTCTACTTTTTTAAACTCTCCAGGTTCGGATACTTTAATATGGAATATTGCAGCTGTTCCAGACATTATCCCACAGGTTCCGGTTGTTATAACGTCAACATATTCTGCCTTTGGCGTTTCTCCCTCGCGCACCAGCTGGCTTACTTCTTCTGCAGTTAATACAGTTGCTTCTCCCTTAGATATTTTCTGATTTATTTCTTCGATGCTCCAGGTATTCAAAACAGGCCTCCAATTATCTCTACAGAAATTATGGATTCTCGTTTATATAAATTTGATTAAAGAAGAAATTTTAATTGAAGATTTAATGATTGGAATGATTTTTCCTTTTTCTATTTTTTCATATTTAATTGAATTCTTAATAAAGGTTCAGTAAAATTATATGCTAGTTTAACATAAATATAGGATGTTATTAATAATTAGGGTCGAGGGATATGCTCGCTATGTTCCTGACTCAATAATCAACTTAATGGAAAAGTTTGAACAGTTTAGATTTATAAACGTTCTAAAATGGACAATAATAATTATAATGGCTCAATCGAACTTAGATTAAGATTCAAACGTCATATGGGTAAAACATATGAATTATAATAAGAATACGTTAGTAAAGATTGTTAAGTTGGGTCGTCCCCAGTTTTTATGCGGTGGATTTTTGCTTTTCAGTATTGGAGCTTTACTTGCAGTTTTATTTAATGCAGAGTTTGTTTTAGGTAAATTTATAGTGGGATACATTATTTTATCACTGGCTCATCTCGCACTTCATTATAGTAATGATTATTTCGACATTGCAGCTGATCGCTATCTCAAACCAACTGCAATTTCAGGTGGAAGCGGAGTACTGGTTCGAAATCCACAATTGAGAGAATTTTCAAAATGGTTCGCTGTTGCACTTATATTCTCATCCATTACTCTTGCAGCAGTTTTTACAGTTATCTTCTCTTACCCTGTATGGTTCTTTTTATTTGTTGTATTTGGAAACTTTCTGGTTTGGTTTTATTCTGCCCCACCTATTAAACTATCTTATCGAGGATTTGCAGAAATTTCAAATATATTTAACGGAATTTTATTGCCAGCTATGGGCTATTTTACATTAATGGGGACATTAAACGCTCCTTTCCTTATTTTCACTATACCTATAGTGTTTTTACAATTGATATTCACTATCGGTGTTGAAATACCTGATATGGAAGGGGATAAATTAGGGGGTAAAATCACCTGGATTGTATCCAGGGGCCGTGAATTTGGTTTCAAGCTTATTACAATTTCTGGATTGCTAGCTGCTATTTCGTTTCTTATTATCTCCATCACAAAATTCTACCCTGCTATCCTGGATTTTAGAATACTAGCGTTTTTTGCACTGATTCCACTGTCTTTAGGAATCATAGGGCTGTTAAGAAATCCGGTAGATAAAGAATCTGCCACTAAACTCGCCACTATCGATGTTTCATCTGTCTTTGTCGTGGCGATACTGATTAACTGTTACTTCACCTATCTCATAACCACGTATAATGGATGAATTATAAGATTGTAAAGATTATTTAGTAATATACACAAAAAATGATTCAAAGGCAGATTGATGCTACGGATAATATATAGATACTTGGTTATGTGTATGGATTGACGGCGGATGAGATTATAACTGTTGAGGAACGTTTGTCTGAATAGGTAGTTATTATGGATGTAGATAAAATAAGACAAATCAAAGAGATGTATGCACAGGCGGTTCAAAAAAAGAATAGTGGAGATTATAGAGATGCATTGAATCTTGCTTATGAAATTAAAAATACTTTTGGGCCACATTATTATGTATCTGATGTTGTTAGTTGTCTTTTAATAGATCTGGGATTACCGCTCGGAGAAGAATCTATAACAAAAGAAGGTATTGAGTTGCTTGAAAATGATTTTGAGAAAATAATTCAAAATGAAATAAACGCTTCAAATGCTTATTATAACCTTGCAAATGGTTATTACAGTGTTTTTAGTTTTAAATGGAAGAAAAAACCTTATTTTAATTGTTTTAAGGAAACAGAGTTAGATCAAGTTAAGATCAATCTCAGAAAAGCATTAGAATACAATTCTCAAAAACCAGAAATCCTAGTTAATTTAGGAAATTGTTATGATCATTTAGGCAGGAGGATTGATGCTTTAGAATGCTATGAAAAAGCTTTAGAACTAAAATCCGATCATGCAATGGCTTTAGGGAACAAAGGAATAGCATTGTGTTATTATTCACGTTTAATGGGCAGGCGTTGGAGGACAATTTTAATTGATGCCCATTATTTTATATCCAAGGCTTTAGAGATAGGAGTGATCCCTGAATCGAAGGATTCCTTTATTATATGGTTAAAATGGATAGAAAATCAATTCTCTGATAAAAATGTATTAGATAATCCTCCAGAATTCCCAGGTTATAAAATAGAGGCTAAATCTGATCTTGATAGATATATACAAGAATATTGTCTTGAAAACAGATTATATTTAAATGTATGTAATTTCTGTCAAAAATGTAATGCTGCAATTGGAGATTCAATAAATATCGAAAGAATGACGGTACCAGTTAAAGATTATTCTCTCGAAAATGACCATTATCTTCGTTTATCTACATATCTAAATCAAATTAAAGAAGACTTTATCGCTGCTAGGTTTTTACTTATTCTACCAAGATACGGGGAGTTAAATTTAGATTTCGTTTATGATAATGTTATATTTACGGATACATTAGATTATAGTCAACATGATATAAATATACAGTTAGTCAGACTCTCTTTTAAAAATTTCTATGATATACTTGACAAAATCGCTTTTTTTATAAACGATTATAGAAATCTCAATATAAAACCAAGAAATATTGATTTCAGGAAAATTTGGTATTCACCATGGAATGGAAATCCAAAAAAGAGTGTAATAAATAAAGAAATTGTAAAAACTCAGAGTTATGGTTTAAACGCATTGTTTGACATACATTGGGATTTCGAAGAAGGTGGGCCTTATAATAATTTAAGAATGACTAGAAATGCCTTAACACATAGATTTGTAAAGGTTAAAATGTTTTGTAATGACGAAAATAATGAAGAAATGACAGAAGATAATCTTGTTGAGCGGACTTTAGAACTTGCACGTATAGTAAGGAATGCTATCCTCTATCTTATGTACTTTGTGAATGAAATGGAAACAAAGAAACACAAGTTCATAGATAAAGAAAAAACTGAGAATCATCTGCTCGAGATAAAAGTTAAAGAGCATTGAAAAATCAATTAAATTTAGCTTTTAAACTATCAAAAGCAAAATCCAACGCATCCTGCATTTTATCGGTGTTAGGTCCTGCACCCTGAGCTAAAGTTGGTCTTCCACCGCCTCCACCACCCAATATTTTGGCGGTTTCCTTTATGATTTCGTTGATTTTTATGCCCTCATCTATGGCATTTTTCGATGATGCTCCCACGATTTTACCATCATGGTTTCCAATAATCACTACATCAACTTTTCCTGATTTTTCTGTGATATCAGTGGCCATCCTCTGCATTTCTCCCATGTCTGCATCTACTATCGCCCTTAAAACAGTTATTTCACCTATTTTTTCTGCCTTTTCCTCAAGCCCTTCTTTTTTAAGTGATGCTATTTCGCCCTTGAGACGATTTATTTCGTTTTTAAATGATTTCCATTCAGTAAAGAATCTATCACTTGTTTTGGGGAGTTGTTCAGCTTCTACTTTGAAGATTGCAGCGCTTTCCTTCAAAATGGTCTCGTTTTTCTGCACTGCTTCAACTGCAGCTTCCCCAGCAGAGAAATCAATTCGCTCAACCCCATCCTGGATTCTTTCGCTTCTGTTTATTTTAATGAAACCGATGTTGCCTGTTTTATTAACATGGGTTCCTGCGCATGCCTGCACATCCACACCATCAATTTCAACCACTCTAATTGTGGAACCTGGCACAACACCTCCCTGATATAGGATAAATCCGTATTTTTTCTCGGCTTCAGTTCTGTCCATCCATTCTGTACTTACTGGAGTGTTCATCATCACGTATTGGTTGGCCAGTTGTTCGAT
>VGTM01000125.1 GCA_016874685.1 Methanobacteriota archaeon | reverse complement strand
AACACATTGTGAAGGACTCATAAAAGCTTTTACTGACGATTACACTATTTATATTGGACTAGAAGAACATACACAGGTCAAAGAACATCATGTAATCAACCATTCTGAAAAAGAGTACGCAGATGGCGAAAACCACGTTAATAACTGTGAAAACAGGCATTCACTTCTAAGACAATATTTAAGAATTTTTAGAGGTGTTTCAAAGAAAAAATTCAACATCTACGTTAAATTCTTCCAATTCACCTTCAACAAAAGAGTAAACTGGTTAGAAAAAGCACTCCAAGTAACATTGAATGACAGCACTATCACAGGGGGATGAGTGAATAAATAAATAGCACTAATAAATTTTGCTATTAGAAATATAACGAAAGACATTTATATTAGATCAAGAATCTCACTAAATCCTGATAACAGTACAAACCAAATTTATAAAACGCCCATTATATAATCTCCTATTCATAATCTTTTTTTAAGAGTGCAAGGATTAGTATTATATACTCTTATTACTCCTGATTAAATATGGATAAAAATGGAAAGGTAATTCTAATAGGTGCTGAAGACGAAGAGAATCTCGCCATTAGATACCTCGCTGCTGTATTGGATAATCATACCTATAAAGTTAAAATTGTTCCCTGTTCGCGATATAATAACTTTTCAGATGTTTTAAGGGTTGTTGAATCCTTTGACCCTCATATAGTGGGTGTTTCTATTGCTTTTCAGACCCTTGCTTGCATGTTTTTTGATCTAATCGATAAGATCAAAAAAATTAAACCTGAAATCCATGTTACTGTGGGAGGTCATTTTCCAACATTTGAATATAGAAAAATAATGGAAACCCAGAATGCTATAGATACTGTTATCAGATTTGAAGGGGAAAAACCTATTTTAATGCTTGCAGATGCGGTAATTAATAAAAAGGAATTCTCAAACATACCTAATTTAGTTTATAGAGAAGTTAATAAATTAAAAGAAAATCCTTGTATTCACAGGTTCCCCAATTTAAATGATCTACCCTTTCCCCTAAGAGGTAAAAAACCCCAAATAAGGCTCGGTGAAAAATTCGCAACACTTGTGGCAAGTAGGGGCTGTTTTCATTCCAAGTGCCTTTACTGTTGTATCGGGGCTTTTCACGCTGAAAAAGAAGGAGTGAAATATGCATTAAGGGAACCTGAAAACGTTGCCCATGAAATGGCAGGACTATACCACCAAAGAAAGGTTAGGGTATTCCAGTTTCATGATGATAACTTTTTACTTCCATCTAAAAAAGATACACTGGAAAGATTTAAATCTTTAAAAGTTGCACTGCAGAATGAGGATATAAACCTCCAAAAAATTGCAATGCTGATAAAAGCACGACCAGATGCTTTAAATGAAAAAATAGTTTCAATTTTAAAGGAAATTGGAGTTACAGGTGTTTTTCTTGGAATTGAAAATGCAAGTAAAACAGGATTAAAAGCCCTGATCAGGGGTTCAAGCCCCAAAGAAATTAATAATTCACTTAATCTATTAAAAAAACATGAAATTGCTGTAACATTTAACTTACTCATCTTCCATCCAAAAGCTAAGCTTGATGAGATAAATGAGAACATATATTTTATGAAAAAGAATTCAGATTGTGCAAATAATTTTGGAAGGGCTGAGATAGTGGCTGGTTCTCCTCTGGAAAATCTTGTGATGCGTAATAATCTACGTAGAGGCCAATGGCCAAATTGGGATTACAAAATTGAGGATGATGCTGTTGAGAGGATGTTCCGCATTAATTCCCTCACATTTTACAGGATAAATTCCTCATACACTGGATTATCCCATCAAATCATAGCTCAGGCATATCGCGCCCAGATAATAGGAAAGTTTTATCCTGGCAAACCATCTCAAAAAATAATGTCAGAAACTCAGGATTTAGTTAGACGATTTAATGAATTTACACTTAAAAATCTAATTGCAATATATAAACTAACTGCTGAGCTAAAATCAAAAGAAGAAATAGATAATTTGTATAAAAAGATTGAAAATGAATGCCAAAATTTTATTAACGATGCAAAAATTATATCAGACAGAATGTGGAGATTACAGATACTGGAGAGAAAATTTGGGTACATGGACCTAGATGATGTAATCCGAAATTCAAAGATTATAAAGCAATTATTTAGAATTTAATAGAACTAAAAGTGAAAATTATTTAAGTATGAAGTATAATAACACAATCTATGGTAGAATTAGAACAGTTACTAAAACCAAATAAATTCAAGATAATTTTAGCATTGTTATTACTTGTTCCCCTCTCTATTCTCATTGTATTTATCTTTACTTCCCTATTTTCCATTTCTGGAATGTATTATTTTTCATTATATCAATTATATCATCTTTCACTCTATGATCTAGTAGTATTTTCACCTATTTTGCTGGTTTTAGCTCTTATAGGATTATTCCTAGCTTATCTTTTAAGCGGTTTTATTGATCATTACATACCAAATAGAAATGCAAAGATTATGATTGCACTCATTTCGGGAATTGTAACCATAATACTTGTCTATATAATATATAAAATTATAAGTGAACCAATTATATGTGACCCTGTTCATGTATCAAATCATACCGAAGAATATAGCCTGAAATTCCTAAATGAGGTTAAAATCAATAAAGAGGCGGTGACTGAATCTTTAAACAAATGCCTTAAATTTTATTATAGATAAGACACCTACTTTTTTTATTATTTTAAATTTAGAAGTTCATTGAAATTATAGACCCTAATAACAATTAGTATAAGATTATTAAAAATAAATCGTTTTTACTTTTTGTATCCTACATTACTAAAATGCTTTTTTAACATATATTATATGCAAAAATATATATTTGAGAAGTTACAAAGTATAAGGTTGCCCATAAATTATCTAACATTAGGCCATAATTTCACTTCCAGGGGTTTTGGAATTTTTATTCTAATACTACTCCCACACACTTATAAATCCCTGGAAGTCAAATTATCAATTTAATTTTTTAACTCTTATAAATAATAACTATTTTTATATCTATCCACTATTTATTTAATCTTATTTATCCTTTTGCTTACTCAGGATTACACCAATCAAATAAAAAGCTATCCCTATGAGGAAAAAATCTGCAGATAAAAGTGACCATCCTACTATATAATGACCAATACAAGAATTGCATTTATAACAATTAGAATAAATCCTGATAGATATAATACAATTCCTAAGGTTTTGTAATTTTTTGTTTCCATAATATCTGTATTGAATTATTTTTTTAATTATATTTCTTTTTGTTGGTTTATAAACCAAAAAACATGTTTATTTTGAATATTAAGAGTATCGGGTGGCGCTTTTTGTATTTCAGAGTTTGAACCTATCTAATTGCATTGCTTTGAAGTGTTCATACAGATCTCCCTGGTCTAACATTGATATATACTGTTTTATGTCTCTAAACATGGGGTTATTCCTGATTTCATCTGATAACTCTCTAATTTTCTCAGCTTCATCCTTACCAGGTTTTAAACATTTTAACCGCCGTTCCCAGAGTTTTTGGTGTAGCTTTATATAGTATTCCAGTCGATAAATTGTGTAATATTTTTCAAGTAATGTTTTTCCATTCTCAAGTTTATCCTGGAACTTTTTAACCTTATTTTGGGCATTATGATTTTTGGCCCTGAGCCTGGACATTTTCTTCTCAAGCTGCCGGATCTTTAACCTTCTCTCAGGATCAAGACTTTTAGTATAAAGATCCATTTCCTCTTTTAATTCAGTAGATATGGATTTGATTTTCTCATTGTTTTCAGTTAACATTCCTTGGAATTTTGATATCTTATCTTCCCAGTATGCAAAATTTTTCTCCAGATTCAGAATATCCTGCCTGAGATTTAAATTGATTTTAATTCCGGTTTCAATGGTTTTATTTAAATGGAGATGCATAAAATCACACTCTAACCTCTATTTTATTATATGTAACAAATTATAAAGTTTATAATTGTATATAATTCAAGTAGGTTATAGAGTAATCAAAAAAATAGTATAAAGACCATTTCGTTTAAATTCAAAAAAGAATCAGATTAAATCCGTAAAAAGAAATTTAAGGGTATATGTAGTCCTAAACTTATTTTTCAGCTTAACTCTTCCTTTTTTTCAGACTAAGATATTTTTTTAACATTAGACTATGTTCTTCTAACTGTAGTTTAATAGTAGTCATAAACTTCTATATTATAACTCTTAACTTTATTTTCTTCTACCTTGATCCTATAACTGTCTGTACCGAACAGAATGAAGTTATTTCTAGTGAAGTCCTCTGAATAAGTATTATTGGGGAATGGGGTTACGTATAATTCTTCTCTGATCCACCAAGGATCTTTAGGGGGATTGTCATATTTTTGCAAGGACATATTAAAGTAAGCATTTTCTTGATCATTTTCATAGAAAGTTACTGTTACCTTAATTTTATACTTGCTGCCTCTAACTTCAATTGGACCAGAGTCATGAGTATGATTTTCGTTTGGAAACTTTGCCACTAGTTGCCAGGTAGCTGTGGGGCTGGCTAGAAAATCTGATGATATTTAATCACTTTCTAAAACACCATAAAATACCATTAAAACCCCAATAACTAATATAATATTCAGAATAGTTTTCCAAGACATGTTTTCACCGTTAATCTTGTTCATGTTTCATTTTGGCATTTTCAGCATCTTCTTGAAGAATTTCAAGGAGGCTTTTCTTAGATTCTTTGCCAACATAATAAATTGAGAGAATTTCGATTAACTTGTTGGTCTTTTGATCATTAAATTTTGCTGTGGTTGAATTCTTTGTTTAATTTGTTTAAATCATTATATGGAAACATTTATATGTGTATTTGTTTATAGAAGTATTATG
>VGTM01000124.1 GCA_016874685.1 Methanobacteriota archaeon | reverse complement strand
ATAATAGTATAATAACCCCCATCAATTTTTACCATTCAGCTAGGTGTTGTAGTTGTTCTTTTGAGGTGTTGCCAAGTGATATGATGGTACCTAGTAAAAGTACGTTCAAGCTGATGAATTTTGCAACGGATTTTTGCGTGTAACGGTGTATTTTGTCTAAACTCAGTGATTTTTTCGCTAATTTGAACATGTCCTCGATTATGCTTCTTATGGCTTTGAAACAAGTCCATTTTTCCATTTTAGATTTGAATTCCTTTTTAAGATTTTGGAACAAACTTTTAGTTCTTTTTCCCAGCTTTGAATTCCGGTAACTGGTTATGGGATAGCTTAAAAGGTTTAAGGCCTTTTCTAGTTTGAAATCGGATTTTGGGAAAATTAAAGGAATGATTTGGTACCTGGAAACACTTAATTGGTAGTTTTTATAACTGTAATATCCTTTATCTGTGATTATGGTGTCTCCTTTCTGCATTATTCTTCTGCGATGCAGTTCTTCCAAGATCTCATGATAAATTTGGCTGTCATGAGGACTTCCCTCATGTATCAGGAAAAGCCAATGGCTTTTTTGTATGGTAATCTATTGCTAATGTGAGTTTGTATCCTATGTAAAAGCTTTTAGAGGGGCCGTAACCCCATTTAAACTCCCTTTGTTCGAGGGATTTTTTGGTGATTTTCCGACGATGCCAATTCAAATCCAACCTTATGTCTGTGGAATCCACCACAATCCAAGCCTTCCCACAGCTTCTAGGCTTGCAAATAATGTTCAAACCCATTAAGACCAAATTTATAAACTGATCATCACTAAATTGGCTTATAAATCTAGATAATTCATCATCAGAAGGCACATTCACTATATCTGCGAATTCTCTTAGTTCAGGTCTTGCTTCCAGTTCTCTCAAAACTTATGAAACATTTCTGGATAAAAATATGGCAATAAAAACTATCTTAAACATCATCACAGACTTTTTAACGGGTTTTATGCCTTGTTTAGCCATTTTTTTGTCTGGTTCGGCGTGAATCGAAAATTTTAAGTATATTGCCTAACAAATTCCATTTGAAGTCTTTTTGGTCATAGATCAATGGAGATTTCATTTTTTCACCAGAAGAAAGTATGTACTTCCTCCGTATTAACTTTATCGGTTTAAATAATTCTAAAATTCTTATAAAGGTAAATCAGAAATGTACTTTTAGAAACAAAACCTAAATGACCTTACAAAAAGAAAAAATAAGAATTCTAAAAACCCCAAAACCAATTAATTAATGGAGGGGGTTAGTATAATATTATAAATCATTCCTTTACCAAATCTCAGGGAACAGCCTATATTTCACTTTTTTAGTGTACTGGGTGTATCCTTCCAGCTCCTCCTGAAGGGTATTATCCTCAAGGTAAGTGCGAACAATAAGAAGAATTATGATAATAAAAGCGAAGATAAGAGCTAAACTGGACCCTATTATTAATGGTAGAGCAACGTGCCATAAGATTCCAGATAGATAGCCCGGATGTCGGATGATTTGGTAAGGTCCTGAGGTTATAACCCTCTGATCGCGGTCTTTTTGAATTCTAACTGTGGGTTCAAAGAAAGGATTCTGGATCATGGCCCATACAATAAGGATAACCGAGATCAGATATAAAATTAAACCTATCCATAAGTATTCTAAGCCCAACGGCCACCAGTGAATCCTGCCAATGTCCCATCCAGCTACAAAAAACTGACCATAAACACCCAAAATAGTGTAGGCCAGTAAAATAAACTTATCCCAGGATTTGGTGTCCTCTTTAAAAACACTCCCACCACGTTGGTTAATTAACTTTGGAGTTACTTTATAAAGGATAATAAAACTGAAAAGGTAGTAAAAAAAGGTTATATAAAAAAATAGCCATGCAGTTGGTATTTGTAACTCACCTGCAGCGGAGAAAAAGATTATTCCTTGGGCTACGAGGCTTAGAAACATTCTCAAGATGTACCTTAAGGTGTTCCTCCATTTAATGGCCTTATCATTTTGTAAAGATTCATTCATTTCTCTCTTTAGATAATTTTAAATAATCTTAATAATGTATCTAACCATATAAAAATTAATAAACATAAAAAGGTGGTTCCATGGTAAATTGGAAAATTGGAGATGAATTTAATCCTGCAAAACAGTTAAAAACTCTTTATTATATATACTTTGTGATTACCATAGTATTTGCAGTTTTGATATGGTTCATTCCAGTCGTAATATTCGTACCTTTATTTGCAACCATCATAATAGCTATTCCTGTTTTGGTAATCCTGCTTTTTGTCCTGTACTGGATCCCCAAGTTTTACACCACCATAAGCTATAAGCTGGATAATGAAGAGGTGGAATGGAGGAGAGGTGTTTGGTTTAAAAATACTGGAATTGTACCATATAACAGGATAACCAACGTGGATGTTTCTCAAGGCCCCATATCTCGAATGTTGGACATAGGTTCACTTAAAATTCAAACAGCCGGATATTCCAACCCAAACCAGGGATGGGGAAACCCTTCAGAAATAACTATTGATGGTGTTGAAGGTTTTGAGGAGCTAAGACACATTATAATGGATAGGCTGAGGGGTAAAAAGCCAGCGGCTGTTCAAATTTTTGAAGAAACTCCTCAAGAGGATGTTAAAGACATTCAGATTAAAATTCTAATAGAACTGGTAGAGATGAAGAAGTTGCTTCAAAAAATTTCAAAAAAATAGAAATTTTCACAACGCACATTATTCTGTCAAAGTTATACAATTGAAAATGAATCAGTTATAAAAGAATAAATCTAATGGAAACTGAAAAACAAAGAATTATCGGAAAGGGATAACAAGTTCGGTAAGTTTGGAGTCAACCAAGATCAATGGGGAAAACCTTGAGGATGAGAAAAAAAGTTTAAATTAATCTTTTTTACCTAATTATTTTACATATTGTTTTACATCTTCTCTAACAACTGCAGAAGCACCAAAAGTTTTTATTCCTTTAAGCATCTCTGGAAATTTAGTTTTAGGAATCAAAACATTTACCTGGGAAAAGCTGGTTCCCTCAACCACTGTTGGTTCATCAGAACAAAAATCATTGGATAGGAGAAACTTTCTAACTTCTCCCACATTTTTGTTAGATACGTTAAATTTCACATCAAAATATTTCCTAGCTTTTATAGCACCGAATAACTGTTGAAATATCATGCTGGCTTTATCCATTTTCCTGCCAGCGCAGCTTGGACCTGCATATAGGCCAGCACTTGATTTCATTATGATTTCTAAAACTCTTAAACCTGCTTTTTTAAGACTTGTTCCTGTTTGAGTATTGTCCACAATTAAATCAGCGCCCTTAGCAATGTAAACTTCGGTTGCACCATCCGAGTTGATTATCTGCACCTGTTTGTTGTCACCTTCACTTAAACCCCTTACCTGAACCAGAGGAATGCTGTCACCAAATACCTCACGATACCCTTCATTCTTCATGAAATGTCGGCTGGTTATGTTAGGGTATTCTGTAAAGCATAATATTGGCTTTTTTCTATCTTTATTTGCGAGGAAGAAATCAGAAAGTGATGTGTAAAGAGCTTCATTTGGCACAGCCACAACAAGCCTTGTTTGACCATAATCTAGATCGCCAATTTTTCTTATTAATTCTTCTTCAATGTTAACAGACTCTTCTTTTACCCAATCTTCTCCTATAATAGCTATATCGAGCATGCCTCGATTCAATTCTACTGGAGCGCTTTGAGGTCTTGTCAGATATGCCTTGATCTCAGGGTCGTTTGCTATGTTGATTTCATTAGATTCCTGGCCAGGTTCATATCCTCTAACTTCATAACCTGCATCAACTAATAACTGATGAGTATTTCCTCTATTCACATTATTTAAGCTCCCTTTTGGAAGACCTAACACTATTTTATCCATAATTAAAGCAAAGAGCAATTAGTATATAAATCTTTCTATATTGGAGGCTTCAAGTTGTTGAGTGTTGGTTGTGTTTTTCTTGTTTTTTGTGAAGCATTCCATTTTTTGCCATAGATAGCTGAGTATTTTGTTTGTTGTTTTGTATTTTTGTTTCATTTGTTCTGGGTTGGTTTGTTGGTAGTGATTTTCTGCGATTTTGGATGTTTTGGAGATTAAGAAGTTTCTCATGAATTGAAAATCATAGATTTTCAAACTTGCGAAGAATAGTCGCAAGAATTGTGTGCGCCTCTGGAAGTCGGGAATTATCTTTTTAATTATGATTTTTTGTAAAACACATGGAATATAATTTAATTTAGTTAATAACTTTTTCAATGGTTTATAGCTATTTTTTCTGTATGTGCGGAATATGTTTTTTATGGCGGTGAACCGATGGCATAATTTTATTTTGTCACGTTTTGATGCCTTTTTGGATTTTAATGTATTGTATATAGTTTTCCTATCATTTTAAGAAGTGAAATAGGCATAATTGGTGTATTACTCCCAAATGACCCATTATTGTTTTATATTCTAGAGATGAGCAGTGGTTACTGCATAAAAAGATTTATTATTTGTTGATTCCTTTAAAAATTCAGTTATAGTTTCATATGACCTATCATGGGCTATTTCTTCCAATACTGGAATATTCAATATCTGGTCGTATAAAATTAAACAATACGCTCATTGCCAGTTTAGTTTGATATACTGCTCATCATAGTATAAAGTTCGAATTGGACTTTTTTGATAAAATAATTTCCAATTCATGATTAGTACGATTAATTTTTTTATTCTCTTTGTTACAATGATAGAAGTTAATTTGTCTGTTACTTCATTATACTAATTTAAAGTTAAGAGAATTTTGATTAACTTGACTTTTTAGATTTTTGTTTTTGTGTATTGAATTTTTACAGTTTTTTCCCTGTTTTTTGGGCTTAATTTAATGTTTTATATGTTTTCTTTGGCTATTTTTTTTTGATTTTTTTGATAGCGTTCGCTAGGTTGTGTTTATTTTTTGGAGGGTGATGAGTTGTTTTAGATCGTAGCCGTAGCAGCTGAATAGGTTTTTTGTGTGGA
>VGTM01000123.1 GCA_016874685.1 Methanobacteriota archaeon | reverse complement strand
AGAATTTTTAAAGAAACTTTCCCTCAATCACCCCACAATCATGTATTCAACACTTAGAGGTTTTGATAAAATAAAACCCGTCTTAAAAGCGGAATTTAGGAGAAAATCAGAAATGAGGGAATGTATAAATTGTGGTGAACCAGCTGCACATGAACTCTGTCGTGCATGCATATTTTCTAAAGGATTGAAAAGTGAATAATATGATAAATAATATGATATCATCAATGATTAGAGTAATTAGAAGAGGAATAAGATATGGAAATAACACTTATTATTGGGGAAAATAAGGAAAGCAGAGAACTTCCACAAAGTACAAGTATAAAGGATATGCTGGATCGGGAGGATATACCGTCTGAGACAGTGGTTGTTAAAAAAAACAATGAGATTGTACTGGAAGATGAGTTACTTGAAGATGGAGATATTGTTGAGGTTATAAAAGTTATATATGGTGGATAGTTAACTAACAGAGAAAATAGTTGATATGGATAAATAAGTTTAGATGATATATAAATGCTTTATAAAACTCATATAAATCAATTATTTAATATTTAAACTTTGAATAGACACCCTTATACAACGACTTTATCACAAACTTATAATTTTGCGGATGTGAACGTTTGGAAAACCCTGAACTTGTTGAAGATTATGTTTCCAGGTACTTCAGTGTAAAGAGCTTTTATATGGATGAGAGGGCTTTTTATTTTATTACTTCTGAGTATAATGCTGAAAATTTCGCACAGTTAATTGAAGATCTGGATACTTTAAGATACGTACCTTTTATTAAGAAATATGAGGAAGATTACAGGATAACCATATTTAAAAAATCAGAATCTGGAAAATCTAGATTACATATAAACGTCCTTCTATTCCTTGCTACTATTCTAACCACCATATATGCTGGATACAGTTTTGAAGGAAGCATAATAGACGGGATAGCATTTTCAATTGCGTTGCTGGCTATAATCGGCACTCATGAAACAGCCCATTTTTTTGCAGCTCGAAAACATGGTGTAAAGGCAACTTTACCCTATTTTATACCCGCTCCAACATTAATCGGCACTTTTGGAGCTGTTATCAGTGTGAAATCTCCGATACCTGATAGAAATGCCCTTTTTGACCTGGGATTCAGTGGCCCGATAGCAGGTATCATTGTAACCATTCCAGTTCTTATAATTGGAATATACTTATCACATATAGTACCCATGCAGAAGACAGCCATGTTATTTATTCCTTCCATCCTAATGTATTTTGTAACATACTTCACGGTCCCCACAATCCCGGATGGATTTATTCTACAAATACATCCAATAGCATTCGCTGGCTGGGTAGGAACCGTTGTGACCATGCTTAACCTTATGCCAGTGGCGTTTCTGGATGGTGGACATATCTCCAGGTCTCTTTTCAATGAGAAAATCCACATAATTATATCTATCATTGGCATAATCGTGACATTTGCTCTTGGATGGATTCCAATGGCTATATTAATGATTGTGATTCTATTCATGGCCAAAAGACACCCAGGAGCCTTGGATGATGTTTCAAAACTTAGTTATAGCAGAAAGATCCTGGCAATCGTGATTTTGCTGGTTTTTATCGTATGTTTATCTCCAATTCCAATTGTATCAGTTTAATATATTATATGAACATGTATTAACAAATTTAGGATATAATGCAGTATAATGCATTAATGATGATATAAATTTTTATGTTTAAGTATATACCTAATTAATTGAGGAGAATTAAATGAAAGTTCATTATGAGTGTGCATCATGTTTTCTAAGGCAGGCAAAAGAAGCAATGAATCTTGCAACTTCTGACGAGTCTTTGAAGATGGATATGACGGAGAAAATAACCAAGCTAGTTTGCAGTAGATTTCATAAAGGAGCAGTCGCGAATTTCATTGGGACTGAAATACACAGAATTATAAAGGAAGATTCTGGAAATAACGACCCCTATAATCTGGAGAGGGAAAAATGCAACGAAGTGGCCATGAAATTCCTCCCCATGGTAAAAAATATTATAAAAAGAGAAAATGGGCTAGAGAGTTATTTGAAAGCTGCTATTGTAGGTAACGTGATAGATTTCGGTGCATTGGGGCTGAATTTTGACGTGGAAGCTAAAATAATTCAGTCAATGAACAAGGGTTTTGCAATAAATCATACAAAACAGCTTAAAAATGAACTTGACAAAGCAGAAGATCTTATATATCTAGCAGATAATGTTGGGGAAATCGTATTTGATAAATTACTCATAGATAAGCTTAAGGAATACGATCTGAATATCTCAGTTGCTTTAAAGGAAAAACCCATTTTAAATGATGCCTGTGTAGGAGATGCCCTTCAAATTGGGCTGGATAAGCTCGCAAACCTAACATCTATTGGTACAGACTCTATTGGAATAATATATGAGCAAATATCTGAGGAATTTAGAGAGAGATTTGAAAATGCTGATATGGTTGTGGGTAAAGGTCTTGGTAACTATGAAGGGCTGAGCGAAATAGAAACAGATAAACCGATTTTTTGTCTTCTAAATGCTAAATGCATTCCTGTAGCAAGGGATATAGGTGTTGGTAAGGGAGATAATGTTGTTTTGATGTTATAACATTTTCAATTGCAATTTTCATTTTATATAAGAATTTATTATATATGAATTGAGAAAGTAATTTCATGAAAAATTTGATTTTAATATTGGGAATTACAGTTGTAGTTGCAGTTGGGTTTTGGGCATTATTTGCTAATTCTGACAGTCAAAGTCAAAACGCAGCTGAAAATCAGATATATAATCTAAACTGGACCCATGACCTGAATAAAGCCCTCAAAGAGGCTAAAAATACTAATAAACCGATAATGATAGATTTTTATTCTGCTGGCTGTTCCTGGTGTCAAAAACTCGATGAAGAAACATTTTCAGACCCTCGAGTAGTAGAAAAACTAAGCCAGAATTATATTCTTGTGAAAATTGATTTAAATAATAATCCAGAACTTGCAGCTCAGTATCAGGTATATGCGGTTCCAACATTGGTTTTTTTAGATGTTACTGGGCAGGAAATAAAGAGACAAGAAGGATATCTGAATCCAGATGAATTTTTGAGTATACTTTAAGTTAAAAGGGATAAAATGATCATAGATTTATTAGTTTCATTTTTAGCAGGGATAGCTTCTGTTGTTTCACCCTGTGTCTTGCCTCTTATCCCTATTATAGTTGCACATTCTTTTTTAAGAAGAAAAACTTCTCAAACTTTATCATTTGTATTAGGTTTTGTGATGGTATTTTCTCTTGTAATTCTATTTACACTTATATTTACAGCAGCAATTAACTATTATCTTTTTTATTTTAGAATAATTGCTGCTTTGCTAATAATTACTATTGGTATTTACTTTATAACTGATAAAAACATATTTAAATTTACATACACACCAAAATATAAAAATACAATTTTAGGATCGTTTTCTATGGGAGTATTAACCTGTCTGGCATGGTCGTCCTGTTTTGGACCATATCTTATAGTTTTAATAGCATATAGTGCATCTACAGGGAATTTAATATACAGTGCAGTTAATTTAGCATTATTTATATTTGGATTTGCACTGAGTATATTTTGCATAGCTTTTTTAGCATCCAAAGTGAACTTGGAGAAATTAATCAAAGCATCAAAGTGGGTAAGGATCTTCTCAGGAGTCATAATAATTATAGCAGGTTTTTACATGCTTTATGTTGTTTTAGGGTGATATCATGAAAGTAGGTTTTATAGGATTTGGTGAAGTTGCATCAACACTTGCTAGGGGACTTCTAGATAAGGGTGTGGAAGTTTATACTTGTGTAGATGGTAGAAGCCCCAGAACAAAAAAAATAGCAGATAAAATAGGAGTAAATCTCACTAAAAGCTATTTGGAACTTGTAAAAGTCTCTGATATTGTAATTTCGGCTGCGATTCCCTCCCAGGCCATAAATGTGGCAAGGGAAGTAGGTAAACAGTATAAAGGTATTTATGTTGATATTAACAATGTTTCTCCTTCTACAGTAGGTGAAATACAGACTTTATTAGGAAATAAAAAGATGGTTGATGCTGCCATAATTGGCAGTATAAGAAAAAAGGGCCTTAAAGCCCATATAATAGCTTCTGGTGTTTATGCAGAACTTTTTGCCAGACTCAATGATTATGGGATGAACATAACTGTAATAGGAAACGAAGTAGGTCAGGCATCCTCCATTAAGATTTTAAGGAGCTCTTATACTAAAGGGGTTTCTGCACTACTTTTAGAATCCCTTTACTCTGCATATAAAATGGGAATCGACGATCAGGTCCTTAAATATATTGCAGAAACTGAGTGTCCTGAATTCTCTGAATCAGCCACTTCTCGAATAATAAGCAGCCCTTTCCATGCTAAAAGACGTTCCGAAGAGATGGACGAAGTCGTTAAACTGATATCTGAGAACATAGATCCCCTAATAAGTAAGGCAACAGCAGAATTTTTCAGGTCACTTTCAAGAAAGATGGACAAGCTTGATGAAAGACCTAGAAATATTAAGGAGATATTTCACCTTTTGGATAAAATGAATAAAGATTAGTTTAATATTAACAATTTTATCAATTTTTATAAACCGGTTATTGTTTTTATTAATGATTAGTTATTTTTTAACCTTATATAACTATATAAGCTCATTAATCTCCTTTTTTCCCATTAAAATGTATATTTACAGTTTAAATGGATTTAAATTTGAATTATATTCATTTTATTTAAAATTTATCATTTTAATCTCTTTGAATCTATTTTTGATATCATATTGGCTGATATATCTGATTTAATCATCTAAAACCATTTAAAAAAATAAAATAACTTCAATAAAAGATTTATAGTAATATTTATTAATTCATTTGAATATATAAAAATACAATTAAAATTATACAAAATAAAAACAACGGAAACATCATTTGGTTATGTTTTATGGTCAATTTATTGAATTAATTCATCAGAGGGATTGTTATGAAGCTTGATAAAAAGATAGAGGAATGTCAGGAGACTTTTTCGAAGCTTATGGGTAAACAGGTCCTTGA
>VGTM01000122.1 GCA_016874685.1 Methanobacteriota archaeon | reverse complement strand
TCATTTTTTTAACTACAAGCAGTGTATTCCCGGTTCCTGAAAAATAATAGATATCAACTGTTTTTAGATTCATATTTTTGCCTCATTAAATTGATTTTATCAAGGGGAGATATGTTTTTGTAAGATAAATCCTAATAGATTAATATCTATTAATCAATAATTATTTTTTTTACAATTTATTTTTAACATTTATTTAAGTTCATTTGTTTGTGTCAGATTTTCCATATCAAATATGGCTACATTCTGATTCTTTGCTATTTTCATGTTGAAAATGAGCAGTTAAAACTAATTATTACTTATTCGGTGTATAAGCCAAATATCCACTTTAATAGGTAGAAAAAAGATTTTTAAACTATTTAATATCATTAGTAAACATTATAACCTTACAAGTACAATATAGATACAAACTGTAAAAAGCTTAAATAGTAGTTATAATCTAATTTTGAGTTTCCAGGTTACAATTACTTTTTCTAGTTTTTTTAAATTAAATATAAAATGGAGAGGGTAATATAAACGATTTAGCTGATTTTTTGGAAGATACAATGGAAATAAAACAAATAAAAAATTTTGATAAGATAATAGACAAGCATCAAGGTGAATGGGACAATTTAGAAAACGAGGAAGTCGCTTGTAAAAAACGTATTTCCAATATGGAGAATGGTCTCAGACAACTTATAGCAAAATCTGCAGAGGAACCAAATCCAGAACTAGAGAAGATGATAAAAAATGTAGAAAACAAACTCAATGACTTTGAAGAGAGTCAATCAGCACTTGAAATTCAATTATCTCACAAAAATGAAAGTATTTCCGAACTAAAAACTGAGAAAGATGAACTGGTCAAAAGAAGCCTCATTAGATTGTATTCCAAGATAAAAAAAGACCATGAGAATGTAAATAAGGATTATGAAAGATATATAAAGTTATCCACAAGAGCAAGGGAAGAAAGACATGGTTTAGAGAGCAAAATGATGAATTTAAGGTTATTGATCTACAAGAATTACAATGTGAGATTAATGGAATAACTTTTTTTAAGTTATTTCAGAAAGAATTAATTTAGAAATTCAAAATTTTTGATGTAAGTGATAAGCTTTTTAGAATATTTGAAAATCAATATCCTGATTTTTTCCGCTTAAACTATTATATTAACTCTAATAATTGTCAACTTATCAACAGTCTTTTTTGGGTATTCAAAGGACGCTGCAGGCATATAGTGCTCCATAATAGTGTTCAGAGCAGTTATTTTTTTCATCGAGATCATCAACAAGATAGGCTTTGCCAAATCCAATAACACTGCAATATTTCATTCCATAATGGCAGGGACTTTCAGATTTGACTAAATCGTGCTTAATGTCCATCTCAAAGCAGATATTGTTGTTTTCTCGTATTATATCTATTTTTTTACCTTCCGAAGCTGAATGAAGGTATAGGCGATTATCTTTATAACCAAAATTCATAGGTACGATGTATGGCATCTTATTTACAGATAACGCAATTCTACAGATCGTTGCATTTTTTATTATAGAGATTTTTGAAAAACCTCTAAAATTGAGTGAGGATAAAAGTTATAATTTAGTTATTACTATGAAATATGGCCTTACATCATTTATATCATTAAAAGGGCACTGAAACAATTTAATAAAAATCATAAAATGATTAAAAATAATAATACCAATCAGCAAATAAAGGTTAATCAAAATTCTCTATAGATTTTATAACTTTTTTATTCTTGATTTCTTTGTCTTTTCGTCTCATTTTTATCTAGTTATATTTTTGGCGTATTTTTTGGGTTTTATGTAAATACATATTCCCATACCTGACTAAATCTAATTAAAAAAATAGTACTGTTTTAAGAGTTAATTTTTTTAACAAATAAAAATGGAGAGTATTGATTAACCTCCACCGTCACAGAGCTCAGAACTAATATCAACGTCTTCGAAATCTCTTTTAGTCTTCTTAACTTTTTCTCTTAGGTCCTCTTTACGCATTTTTTTGGCCCTATCCAGTTCTTCTGGTTTTTCAATAACTTCTAGGTATTCGCTGTTATACCAGAGTTTTTCATCTTTTAATTTTGCCCATGTTTCATGATTTTCAATTTTTACTTCTGAAACTTCTCCAGTAGTACCTGTCCCTGTATATCTTACATAAGAACCTTCTAAAATGGATTTCCCATGCACATCAATAACTTCCATAACATCACCCCCTTTTATTTTTGATCATTTCCTCTTGGTCTTTAAAGTTTTGATCTTAGTGGCAGTTTCACCTTCTATAATGTTTAATCTAACTTTTTTTAAGGTTTCTTTTGTTTTCTCCAGATTATTTTCTTTTTGAGCCTGGATTCTTGATTCTATTTCTGTTTTATCTATAGTTAAAATAACATAATCTCCTATTTCACTTAATTCGTTAGTTTTAACCTCAAAAACCTTCCTTTTCAACCCAAAATCTCCAATAGATATGATTATACTGTTAATTAGGTTTTGTTTTGGTTCTATGTCCATATCAGATATTTTTCCAACTTCTACTGCATTTTCATCCAAAACGACTTTGTCTAAGAATTCGCTTAATTTCATTGAAACACCTATAGTTAATTTGTTTCTAAAAATATATAATTCTTACCAATGGGAGCTGAACATTCCTCAAAGTGCCGATTTATTGGTGAAAATCAGCTTTTAGAATTCAAATAGGCTTCTTAACATACTATATTTGTACAAAATCTATGAAATATTTATTAGCAGGATCATACAATTATTATATGGTGAAATAATGAATTTATCCCTTAGAATATTCACTGTATTTGGAATACCTGTGGAATTACATATATCTTTTCTTTTGCTGATACTTTTTATTTATGTTCTTGCATTTTTTAATGTTATATCAATTCAGATGGCTGTTTTAATCACTTTACTTTTTGTTACAGTGGTTATTCATGAGTTGAGTCACTCCTATGTGGCTAAAAGATATGGTGTAAACATTGAACGAATTGTTTTATTACCTATTGGTGGTGTTTCTGCAATGGAAGAAATTCCGAAAGATCCTGGTCAGGAACTCAAAATATCAATTGCTGGACCTTCTGCAAACTTTATAATAGCCATAATATGTTATTTAATTATCCTAATAACCACAAATATAATTTCAAAGGATATTTACTCTTTCATATATGATTTTTTAACTGTAAATCTGGTTTTAGGGGTTTTTAATTTATTACCGGCCTTTCCAATGGATGGGGGAAGAATTTTGAGGGCATTTCTTGCAAGAAGAGTGGATTATGTGAGGGCAACAGAGATAGCCGCCAACGTGGGAAAGTATCTCGCCATAATAATGGCACTTTCAGGCATATTCATTATATTGAATCCTATTTTGATATTTATAGCTTTATTTGTATACATCGGTGCAGATCAGGAGTATAAATTAATACTTATTTCATCGCTTCTTAAGGGAGTTTATGTAAGGGACATAATGACTAAAAATGTGATCACCATCAGTCCTGATACAAGCATTTCCGGTGCATTAGATCTCATGTTTATGAGGAAACATATGGGATACCCGGTCATTCAGGACAGTAAATTGATAGGTATTGTAACTTTCCATGATCTCTCTAAGATACCAGAAGGTAAAAGGGACATTTCAGTAAGTGAGATAATGACAGAAGAAATCATTTTATCCCATCCTGATGAGCCAGTTGTGAAAACACTGGAAAAACTTACCAAATACAATATAGGCAGATTACCGGTGGTAAAAGGCGGTAAATTGGTTGGCATAGTTTCAAAAACTGATATAATGCGAGCATTAGAAATATTAAGAGCTAGATCTACATAGAAATCGTATGAATCCTGATTTGCTTATAATATGATTAATAATGACCAAAAAGATTCATGGTCATCAGTTTTTTCTATAAAAGCGTTTAAAAATCAATTTAAAAAAATAAATCGGAGAAAATAGGGCATGAAAGTTGCTTGTAGATTCATAATTAACGAAATAATAGAAGGAAGAATAACAACAAGAGTAGAACTTGAAAAATTAAAACATAGGGCCTGTAGGGAATACAAACTTGAAAAGTTCATGAGCAACTCTCTTATATGGGAATACGCCACTCCTGATGAAAGAGAGATAATATCAGATTTTATAAAGAAAAAACCTACAAGGACTTTATCTGGTGTTGCTGTGGTAGCGGTGATGTGTAGACCAGAAGAATGTCCCCATGGAAGATGTCTTTACTGCCCTGAAAGTGAAAAAGCACCCCCAAGTTACACTGGAGAAGAACCAGCAGCATTAAGGGCAAGAATGTTTGATTTTGACCCTTACTTGCAGGTTTATAATCGTCTGCTCCAGTTACAAAATATTGGACACCCATTAGATAAGGTTGAACTCATTGTTATGGGTGGAACCTTTCCTGCACATTTTTTATGCTATCAGGAATGGTTTGTAAGTAAATGTCTCCAGGCAATGGTTGATTTTGGGGAAAATAACCAGTTATTATACAATAAACAATCTCAAAGAGAAGAGAAAATTGTATCATCCATAAACACTGAAAGATCTAAAGATTCAATTAACAATTCAAAAAATTTCATCACATTAGACGATGTTCAAAAAGCCAACGAAAATTCAAAGGTTAGATGTGTTGGTATGACCTTTGAAACACGTCCTGATTTCTCTAAAATTCAGGATGTGGATAGAATGCTTAATATGGGAGTTACAAGGGTTGAAATTGGAGTTCAGACTCTCTACAATTTCATATACCAGCGCATTAAACGAGGGCATGATATAGAAGATGTTATAGAATCTGCCAGAATTCTGCGGGATTCAGGGATCAAGGTGGCCATGCACCTTATGCCTGGACTTTTTGCAGATTTCCAGAGGGATATGAGAATATTCAATAGATTATTCGAAGATGAAAGGTTCAAACCTGATATGCTTAAGATCTATCCATGTTTAGTTACAAAAGGCACAAAATTACATGAATTATGGCAAAGTGGAGAATATGAACCATATTCAACTGAAGAAGCCATTGATTTGATAGTTGAAATAAAAAAGATCCTACCAAAGTGGGTTAGAACCATGAGGATCCAGCGGGACATACCCTCCAACTTAATTGAGGCAGGGGTTAAAAAGTCAAATCTAGGTGAACTTGTATATGAAAAACTCCAGGAACTAAAGATAAATTGCCAGTGCATCCG
>VGTM01000121.1 GCA_016874685.1 Methanobacteriota archaeon | reverse complement strand
CATACTAATATATCTGCTCTCACCTTATATTTATCTTTAACGGTTTTTAAAGCTAAATAAAGCAAAAATTTAGGTTTTTAGAAATTTCACAAAGAAACTCTCAACACCCATTAACTTTACAACCCCTAAATATTTTAGCAGAATTTATATGTTTTTTCAGTTTCTCTGCTGCTTAAAACAGTTTTACAATCTATATTTAAAAAATAGAATATCATAGTCTGTCATAACAACTAATCAATAATTTAAAGCATTTTTTAGGTAACTAATCTTCTTAAATTTCATTATTTTTTCACAAATCCCATTTCTGAGCGTAGTTTTAATTTCGTGGGATAATTTAGTCATTAAAATAAGTAAAACTTACTTCTGTGGAATATTCAGTTAAGATAATTTATGTTTTGGTTCAATTCTTAGCTCTTCTTGCTCTCTTAGCCAGGTTTCGAGAGTGATAAACCAGCTTAAATATTTGATATTATCGTGCTTGCCTTCTTCCAATAACTTAAGTTCCTGATTTAACTTCTTTGAATCCACAAATCCCAGCTTTTCTAAGTATGAGTTTTGAAGCAGTGTTTTAATACGAACATTTTCCTTATAAAATCCGCGCTCATAAAGTTCAGTTGCTGAAGGTTTATCTTTTCTTGTGCGTACTAGCTCTGGCAGTATGCCCTTCATGCTTTCCCGTAGAAGAACTCGATCTACTCCTTTCCATGAACGTAAATGGTTTGGAATAGAGATCAGGAATTCAATCATGCGCCGATCGAGATATGGGAGCCTTAGTTCAACTCCTGCACTGGCATTCATAAGGCCAAACATATCAAAATGGGCCACAAACCAGGGGAACCTTAGCATCTGGTATGCAACCAGTCCATAATGGCTTATACCTGTGGGTTTCATAAAAAATTTCTTTATATTGCAATTATTGGGATTTGGGGGTGTGTATTGTCCCTTAAGCCATGGTAGCGTCCGATTATTTCCATGTCGAAATATCCATAACATGTATTTCACACTTTCAGGGATCAAAGGTGATAAATAGGCGCGGTAAATCAACTTTAACCAGCTTATTTTGCCTTTTTGCCTGAAAAATGCTGCTTCTTGTAACCAATCTTTTAATCTAACGTCACGTAAAGAAATCGGTAAATTATAAAAGCTTAAACCAAATAGATCATCACTACCAAGTCCTGTAAGATACACAAGACATCCATCATTTGCAGTAGCCTTAATTGATGCCCTGGTATGTCCTCGCAGCTCCCATACTTCTGGTTCATCCAAAGGAAACCCATCATCCTTTCCCAATTCACAAAAAGACCAATAATTGTCCGATTTAATAAACTTAACAGGTGCTCCTGCACAGCGTTCAGCTACAGAGTCAAAAAAGTGTTTTTCGTCTTGACTAGGTGTTTCCTCAAAGATACCAGAATAGAACCGAATTTCAGGTAAATCAGGGCATTTTTTACGTAAATCGTAAACTTCACAGGCAAGAGATGAAGAGTCCAGACCACCGCTCACCCAAATTCCAATAGGAGTAATGCTGCGTAACTGGTTCTTCAGGATCTCATCAAAAAGATCACAAAACGCCTTTATCCATTCTTCATCCGAAGAAAAATTAGGTTTCGGCTGCTGGCCAAAAATATAATAGAGTTGTCTTCTAGTAGAACCATCTTTAACAGTGAAAGAATGAGCCGGTGGGAGTCTTAAAATCCCGTTATAGATAGTTTGACAAGCCCATCGGTCGTAAAATCTATGAAGAAAATCCTGCATGAGCTTAGTATTTAGTGATGGTAGTTTAGGTAGGACATGGGCAATGGGTTGCACGGCACTGGCGAAATATAGTGAATTATCGTGCATAGAATAAAAAAGCTGCCTCAGTCCAACCACATCACGTGCAATGAAAATCCTTCCTAATGAATTATCCCAGATTGCGAAGGCGAAGTCTCCAATTATATGTTTGGGACAATTTTCTCCCCAGCATTGATAGGCTGCTAGAATTAAATCTGCATCAGTATGTTCTCTCCCCCTGAGTAAACCTTTCTCTTTTAAGACAGGTATTAACTCATTCCGATTATCAAGCCGTGCATCGGCAACAAGAACGAAATCTTCATCTTTACTTAACAGTGGCTGCCTTTCTTCCTGTGACTCAGGCGTGGTATGCAAGGCCAGATGCACCAGACCAACATTTCCTTCGATCCAGTAGTTTATACCATCTGGCCCCCGGTAGGCAATAAATTCAGCCATTCGATGCAAAATTTCAGGGTCTACAGGTCTACCATCAAAATTAACAATACCACAGATACCACTCAATGATCAGCCACCTCTGATGGTTTTTCTTTAGCTCTTTCCAGTATACCCTTTGCCAATAGATAATCAACTAATCCATGCACATCCCTGCGTAAAATGTTTTCTTTCACAGTATATTGGCCAGTCAAGTATTTTACTGTTGATTCAATATTCCCATAAACCACCAGAACACTCCAAATCTGTGCCGACACCCCCTCTAGGGTGTAAACTTGTTTAGTATCTGCTTGATAGAGCCATATTACATCATCGAAGATGCCGCTTACCACTGATGATGACATTTGTAACTCAACTTTTAATTCTTGATGAGGCAATATTCCCAGACGTGTTTTATTCTTTAAACATTTATGTGGTGGCAACGACCTCCAGCCATCCTCCAAACACTCTGTAACCGGATTCCAAAATGGATAATCAGGTTCATTCCAGGCAAACCCTACCAAATCAGGTTGACAAACCCAATAGCGGTTTCCACCCATCCAGTCAATCATACGCTTCTTCCAGGCCTCGTATTCTTGCGGATCAGGGTGATTCTCTCTGGCCCGATCTCTCAGGTCATGAGCTGCAAAACAGTGCTTTACTCTGGGTTCTTTTTCCATCAAAGCCATACGCAAGTCAGGATGAGAATAAAGATTGGCAATAACTACATGAGAACTATTAATTCCACTTAGCATTTTAGATAGCCGTGCCCCTGTAAGAGCAATATCATCCACGATCATCACGGGTTTGGCAGGGTTTTCATTAGGAAGAAATTGTGATGGTTTCAGATCAAGGATGTAGGACAACATTCCCATGACGATGAGACCGCCTCGCGGAATGGCCTTGAAAGAAAATGATTCCAATTCCTTTCGATGGTAGACTTCCAAAATTTTTACAGCAAGCTTTTCAGAATCCTTTTCAGCCTGTTTATAATCTACATACTGTAAATTAGCTCGATAAGATTGAAGTGATCTAGCCAGAACCATTAAACGTTCCTGGTCTTCTGCAGAGATATTTTTAGTCGAACTTTTAGGTGGATTAGGCATGTTTTAACCCCCTAATAACGTGAAAATAATAGCATTGCATGAAAGTGACCGAAAAATGATTTTTTTATTATAAAAACTAGATTTAATAATTTTTTAGGCATTGATTATTCCCACCCTTCATGTATTAAGAAATTCAATTTTTTGTTCTTTATCATTTATCTTTTGCTATTCTGGATATGAAATAATATAATGACATTATAACCAACACCAGGATCACTCCATCAAAAAAGCCATAGTAAAAAGGAGGAATATGAATTCCTATCTCGTCTAAAGAATGCACAATCACATAAAGAGCAACTGCCAGGAAAAATGTTATGGTGCTCTTCTTTACATATTCATATCTCAAAAAAAGCCTTGCTTGCATTTCTTCTTTTGTTTTTATTAAATATGTCCACAGTGTTGTAAGTATACTTAATAAAACAGCCATAAAAACAATTATATCAAATATTTTAATCAAATCCATTTAAACCACCCATAAAATATTCAATTCAAAATTCTTTATTATATTATATGTGGTTTTAAACAATAAAAATCTGATGGATTAATCATCTAAATTAATCTCATTGATAATACTAAATAATTAATAAAAATAAGCATATTCTGAAATTTTAATCCCCTAAAAAAATGTCATAGATGATACCATGGACAAATTATCAATTCTGGGAGCAGGACCAGCCGGACTATCAGCAGCAATAAATCTCGCAAAGGCAAATTATGAAGTTAATATATTTGAAAAAAATAGATCTGTTGGAGGCAGATTTAATGGAGACTTTCAGGGGCTGGAAAACTGGTCAGAAAACATTGACACCCTCAAAAAAATGAAAAATATGAATATCGATAATAATTTTGAGTCCTATCCATTCTCAAAGCTGACTATTTCTAACGGTACCCAAAAATGGGATTTTCTATGTAATAAACCTGCCTTTTACTTGGTTAAACGAGGGTCTGTGGATGGAAGTCTGGATCAGGGACTGAAAGAGCAGGCACTGAATTTAGGAATTGATATCCATTTTGGAGAAACAATTCCTGAAAATCAGGTAGATATAATTGCAACAGGACCGGATCCAGCAGAAATATTTGCAGCTGCAAAGGGAATAGTTTTCAAAACAAATATGGAAAACGTTGCAATTGGCCTTGTTAATGATAATGCGGCGGTTAAAGGTTATTCCTACCTTCTAGTTGCTAATGGACATGGGTGTATGTGTACCGTCTCCTTTGATAGATTCAAAAATCTTAACAAATGTTTTTATGAGACAAAAAATTTATTCTCATCTTTAATTGATTTGGATATCCAAAAACCTCATAATACTGGAGGTATAGGTAGTTTTTCAAGAAGAACCATTTATAATAAAGAAAAAATGTTATATGTGGGTGAAGCTGCAGGATTTCAGGACATTTTGTGGGGATTTGGAATTAAAACCGCCATTACTTCTGGTTTTCTGGCTGCAAGGAGTATAATTGATAATGAAGATTACAGAAAAAAAGTTAAAGATTGTTTTGATAAAAAATTCAAGGCAAGTATAGTCAACCGTTTTTTATGGGAGAAATTCGGGATTAAAAATTATTCATTTATTGTGGATAGGATTCATAATGCTAAAGACCCTTTAAAGTATCTAAATTCATTTCATAACTATAATATACTGCAGAAGTTGATCTATCCTTTTGCATTAAGATACATGCAAAAAAGGTATGATAATATTAGATTATAGAGTTATTCCACAAATAATACATAACACTTTTAACCAAATCCTAAAAACAATCCTTAAAATTTTATTATAAAAACAAATCTTCATAGAATTTAATGTAAATAAATGCATTTAAAAGTTAAAAGGGATTTAAATGAAAGATCTAGTGATTAAAGGAAATATATTGAACGTTTTTACCGAAGAAATTTATCCTGCAGAAATTACAGTTGAAAATGGAATCATTAAATGCGTAAAACCTGTTGAGGGAGACTTCGAAGGCCTGATTTTACCAGGTTTTATAGATGCCCACATCCACATCGAAAGCTCCATGCTTACTCCTTCTCGATTTGCTGAAG
>VGTM01000120.1 GCA_016874685.1 Methanobacteriota archaeon | reverse complement strand
ACTTTGTACCAACCTCTGTACCTTACTTTCTTATACGGGACCCAATCGGTGTAATAATATGGTCTGACATTTATTTCTCTTGAATTTATTGCAGTGGCCTTAGGTATTGCAAAGGGAACCAAATATACTGTCCCGGCAAAGTTCAGATCTTTTATGTATTCCAAGTACCTCATTGTAGCTACGTTTGCCTCTTCTTCGTTTCCATGGATTCCTGCCCATATCATCGTTTTATTCCCAGTACCGTCTCCAAATTGTAAGACCACTGATCCCTGTTTCACCTTTTCAAATATTTCGTTTGCAAGAGCAGTTTTGTCAATGTACGCATTGATTTCCCAGTTTTGTAGAACATCTCCAGCTACGTTGGTGTCAAGAATGCTGATAGTATATGTTTGCGTTGTAGTAACTGTACCTGATGTATCGACAGTTTCAATGGTATCTGTGGAACACGTAGCTGTGGAACAGGTGTCTGTAGAACATGTTTCATCAACAGCAAAGACTGCTGGCGCTGCACATATAACCAATGCGCATAAAATACCTGTAAAAACAATTAAACCTTTGTATCGCTTGCCATCTATGTCTAAATCTGTTTTTATTTCGTTTTTCGAGTTCAATTTATCATTCCTTCTAAAAATCCCCTCTTAACTCTTCAGAGGAATAATATGATCCATTGGATCGATCTGTGCTTTATGAACTTTTTAGGTTAAATAGTTATCTATTTTTCCTTCCTAAGACCAAAAGGTCACAAATGTTCTAAATTGATATATCGGATAGAAATGATCGTAAATTAATTTTAATTTCTAAAAAACATGTTTTAGGACGGATTCACTCGTTATTTGAATTTTTAAATTTATTTTTTAATATTCAACGATTTTAAATTGTTACATCAAATTTTAGATTAAATATCAAGCTTATTATTTGTATTAAGTGTTTTTTTTTTCGTGTTTAAAAACACGTTGAGGAACTCATTGTATTTAAAATTCACCCAAATAGGAACTGAAAAGCTTTTAAACTAATTGAATTTCATGGTAAACTTTATAATATCATCATTACAATAAAAAATATAGAATTAAATTTTTCATTTATACTTAAATAGGTAAAATTGGCTACTTGGATAGATCATGTGTGGGGGTTAGAGTTAAACAAATATAGTAATGTTTATTTAGATATCCGGATTTAAATAACGATCAAGGGGCTACTATGGAATATTTTAAGAATTTAGAGAAAGAAACAGAAGTTTTATATAATATAGCAAGAAATGCAAGAGAGAGAGGGCACGATATTGAAACAGAACCAGAGATACCACTGGCAAAGGATTTAGCAGAAAGAGTCGAGGGACTGGTAGGACCAAAACGAGTTGCAAAGAGAATAAAGGAGCTTGAAGAAGAAATATCTCGAGAAGAGCTTGCATTTCAAATAGCCAAGGAAATTGTGACAAAGCAGGATGAAAAAGGTAAGGACGATAGCCTGGAGAATAAGGAGAGGAAAGCTGACCAGGCTATAAGAACTGCTCTGGCCATTTTGACTGAAGGAGTAGTTGCAGCCCCTCTGGAAGGTATAGCCAAAATTAAGATAAAACAAAACTTCGATAAAACTCAATATCTGGCTGTTTATTTTGCAGGACCCATAAGAAGTGCAGGAGGAACTGCAGCAGCACTTGCTGTCCTAGTTGCAGACTACATACGGTTTGCACTCGACCTTGATGAATACAAACCCACAGAAAGGGAAATTGAGAGATATGTTGAAGAGGTTGAAGTTTATGAATCCGAGGTTACAAATCTCCAATACTCACCAACACCTGAAGAAGTTCGATTAACAGCTAAAAAAACACCTGTTGAGGTAACTGGTGAACCTACAGACCATGTGGAAGTATCCCACCGTGACTTAGAAAGGGTGGAGACCAATAACTTGAGGGGAGGGGCACTTCTTGTCATGGCAGAGGGAGTTATCCAGAAAGCCCCTAAAACTTTAAAATATGCTAAGAAATTAAAAATTGATGGATGGGAATGGTTAGACAAATTCTCAAAGGCCAGTAATTCAGATAATAAAGAAGGGGAGAATGTTAAGGTAGATGATAAATATTTACGGGATATCATCGGTGGAAGACCTGTTCTTTCATTTCCCTCTGAGAAAGGTGGATTCAGATTAAGGTATGGAAGATCCAGGAATTCAGGACTGGCAGCCATGGGGGTCCATCCAGCAACCATGGAACTTTTGCAGTTTCTAGCTGTCGGAACTCAGCTTAAGATTGAAAGACCAGGTAAAGGAGCATGCGTTGTCCCATGTGATACTATTGAAGGTCCAATTGTCAAACTGGTAAATGGCGATGTAGTTAAACTTAGTTCTGTTAAAGAAGTGAAGGATATAAGAGATCAAGTAGATGAAATACTGTTTTTAGGAGACATACTAGTTGCGTTCGGTGAATTTTTAAGAAATAATCACATGCTACTTCCAGCTGGATGGTGTGAGGAATGGTGGATTAAAACCATCAAAAATTCTCCAAAATACCTAAAAAATGAGGGTATTGATCTGGAATTATCAAAAGATATAGGGGCCAAGGAGGCTTTTGAACTTTCAGGGAAGTATAATGTACCCCTACATCCAGAATATACTTATTTTTATCATGATGTTTCATTAGAGGATATAAATCGATTAAGGGAATGGTTGTTCACCCGTAATAATAATGATAACAATGACAAAAACGATTCAGAGAATTTAGAACACATTGAATTAGATATAAAACCTGAAAAAAGAATTTTAGAGGTTTTAGGTGTTCCCCACAAAGTTTTAAATAATGAAACAATAATTTTAGATGATGATCATGCTTATGCATTGATTAACACCCTGATTAAACCTTTAAGTGTCGATGAAGCTTCAGATACTTTGGATGCCATAAATAAGATCTCTTCTGTCAAAATAATGGCAAAAGCTCCAACATACATTGGTACAAGGGTTGGTAGACCTGAAAAGACAAAAGAAAGGAAGATGAAACCAGCTCCACATGTTCTATTCCCAATAGGTACTTATGGTGGAAGCAGAAGGAACATAGTCGATGCAGCTAAAAAAGGAACTATATCAGTTGAAATTGCAAGATGTAAATGTATAAACTGTGAAATAGGTTCAATGCAGGGGAAATGTCCGGTGTGTGGTTCCAGAACTGTATTAACAAAAGCAGGTAAGAAAAGAATAAATTTAGCAAATCTCCTTAAAAAAGCTTCTGAAAATGTGGGTGTGAGGAAATCGGATGAGATAAAAGGAGTTATTGGCATGATATCCGAACGAAAATTCCCAGAACCACTTGAGAAAGGTATATTAAGGGCTAAAAACGAAGTTTTCACCTTTAAAGATGCTACCATAAGACATGATTCAACAAATTTACCCCTCACCCATTTCACGCCAAAAGAGATTGGAGTGAACATCAATAAACTCCTCGAACTTGGCTATACCCATGATATAAATGGTGATGAGCTGAGAGAGGATGATCAGATTCTCGAATTAAAGATACAGGATGTAATAATTTCACAAAACTGCGTAGAATACCTCGTTAGGGTTTCACATTTCTTAGATGATCTTTTAGAGAAATTTTATGGACTCAATAGATTCTACAATGTTAAAGGGAAGGAAGACATGGTTGGACATCTGGTCATTGGCTTAGCCCCTCACACATCTGCAGGTGTCATAGGAAGAATAATAGGATTTACAAATGTATCGGGATGTTATGCACACCCATATTTCCATTCAGCAAAAAGAAGGAATTGTGACGGTGATGAAGATTCTATAATGCTTCTTCTAGATGCTCTCATCAATTTTTCAAAGGTATATCTCCCTAGTTCCAGAGGAGGAAGAATGGATGCCCCACTGGTTTTATCTTCCAGAATAGATCCAGAAGAAATAGATGATGAATCCCATAACATAGATATTATGGATGATATTCCACTGGAATTTTATAAGGAGACACAGAGATTTTCAAAACCATCAGATGTTCTTCATCTAATAGATAATGTAAAAAAGAGACTTGGAACAGAAAAACAGTTCAGTGGATTGATGTTCTCTCATAACACCTCAAATATCGACAGCGGACCAAGACAATGCCTTTATAAGGTGCTTCCAACCATGAAAGAGAAGGTAGATGCACAGATAAAGCTTGCCGAGAAAATACGGGCTGTTGATCAAAAAAAGGTTGTAGAAGGTGTTCTAATATCCCATTTTATACCAGACATGGTTGGAAATGCAAGGGCATTTTCAAAACAGAAAGTTAGATGTACTAAATGCAACAAAAAGTATAGAAGAATACCACTTTCAGGAGAATGTAAGTGTGGTGGGAATCTGGTCTTAAATGTGTCTAAAGGTTCTGTAGTTAAGTATCTTGATATTTCCAAGGAACTATCTAGGAGATATCCCATTAGAAATTATCTGGTTCAAAGAATAGAACTACTTGAATCTGAAGTAAACTCACTATTTGAGAGTGATAGATCAAAACAAAGCTCATTAGATGCATTTTTATAGAGGTTTGGACGAAGTTTAATGTGTCGGCAATATGATTGGAGGATATGAAAATGAAGGATTCACGTATCATCGCTGCTCTTCCCACAAAAGCCCAAACATGTGTAGTGAAGAACAATGGAGTGTTTGAAAAATTTAGCCACGAGAAAATACTTAAATCATGTCTTATGGTTGGTGCTCCGCTGTGGGCTGCTGAGAAAATCGCATCATCTGTAGCCACCTCAGTATACAATGGTATCACCACTGCAGAGATTAAAATACTGGTTTATGACTCACTTAAAAAGGTTGATGGGAAGATTGCAGACAAATACCTGGCAGCTAATAAATTAAGGGTTAGAACATCAAGAGATACCATAGAACCCTTTGATCAAAGAAAAATCGAGAAAACCCTTATTGTAGAAACAGATGCATCAGAAGAGTTGTCCAGAGAAATTGCCACCGATGTTTGGAAGGAACTTAAAAAACTCAATGTTGAATATTTAACTGCTCCCATGATCAGGGAGATTGTAAACACCAAACTGGTGGAGCATGGCCTTGAAACATTACGAAGAAAGTATACAAGGCTTGGGATCCCTGTTTACAACATTACTTCACTCATAGAAAATGGGTCACGTGATAATGCCAATATGATCCACAATCCTGAAACTGTTCATAAATATGTTGCTGATGAAGCCTTAAAACAATATGCACTCCTGCATATCCTGCCTAACAGATTGGCAGATGCTCATATGGGTGGCGATATACATATACATGATTTAGAATTCTTTGCTGGACGTCCTCTAAACTGTCTTCAACACGATTTGAGGTTATTTATAAGAAATGGATTGAAAGTGGATGGTACAGGAGACCATACCTCAGTTGCAGGTCCAC
>VGTM01000119.1 GCA_016874685.1 Methanobacteriota archaeon | reverse complement strand
GCACCATACACCATATCCACTTCGATAAAAAAAGTTCCGAGAGAATTATCGAATCCCCATATCTGGCGCAGCGGCTTAGTTCTTCACGCGTCATTCCACAACTAAAGCAGCGGAATGACGCTTATTCAAATCCGCAGATAGAACATTTCCTCCAGATTGCGAATTCCACCTACAAGTCCGCAGATTCAACATGCGATGAAAATTGAGATTTTCCAATCGTAACAATGAGTCTATCCAGCATTTCGTAATTTAATAATATAGGAAATGTTGTCCTATATAATTCCGAGTATCTTCTATTGACCAACTAAATTGTAATCATTATAATAAAACTAGAAGAGACCTTCGAAAGGGGGTCTTTTTTTATTTTAAAGGAGGATATTAGGTTAAACAAAGCGTAAATAACAATTCAGACAAAATAAGGAGTATAAACAAAATGGAAAATGAACATAACACTGAATTTGCAGAAAAGCTTAAATCGTCGGTTGTTATTGTCATTACTTTTGATAAAAGTGGATCTCCTTTAAGAGGAACAGCCGGCTTCTTCCTTAACAAAAAGGGAGAGGTTGTAACAAACGAGCTGCGGGATGCTTATTCTGCTGTCGTCAAAACTTCGTATGTTGATGATTATCCTGTCAAAGGAATTGTAGCAATTAACAAATTGGCCATGAAGATTGCCATAGATACTAAAGGTGAAGAAACACCTTTTCTTAAGCTATGTGTTACCTTGCCACTTGAAGGAGAACAAGTTCTGGTAATCAGCAACCCGATAAGTTCTAAAGAGGCGGTTTTAAAGGGTATAGTCTCGTCTTCACCGTTATTTCCTGACATTAAAAATGTTATCCAAATAAAACCTGTTGATGCAAAATGGTTAGAAGGAAGTCCTGTTTTAAATATCAACGGTCAAGTGGTTGGGATGGCAACCTCTATTTGGCTTGATGGAGGCGTCAGGAATCTCTGTGTGCACGCAAAGAAAATAATTAACTTAAGGAGACAAAAGATACAAACCCTTTCTGAGTGGACAGAAGCACGCTTAATAAAATCTGAAATAAAATTAGCACGAGAATTAGCACGAGATCCTTATCATATTGGTCGTCAAATAATAAAAAATGAAGGATATCTTAGTGCATTGAATTATTTTAAAGAATTGGCGAAAAAGAGACCTAAAGAGGGGCTATTTATCAATGGTTTAACTGCAGAGTGCTGCATGCACCTGGGTTATTATCGTGAAGCAATTGAAGCATATAAGAAGTCAGTGTTTTATGATAGCCCTGAAATTCAATATAATGTTGGGTTGGCACATCATAATCTCGGTAATTATAAGGAAGCAATTGAGACATATAAGAATGTATTGCAATCAAAGCCCGACTGGACTGGGGTACACTATAACCTTGGTGAAGCTTATTTAGCTCTCGGAAATCGAATAGACGCATTCGATCAGTACATGATATTAAAATACCTTGACTCTGATTTAGCGCATAAACTCTATAGACTTTTCAATCTCTATAATTTAGACGTATGCCTTGGTAATGCATAAGATCTTCTGTGTTTATGTTAGCCTTAATCAGTTTTTTGATATCCTTCGGCTTGAATGTATCCTTTTCTGTAACGATTGCAAAGAGTGAAATTTGGACAGCCTTAGAATTGTTGATTTCAGATTGAACTATAAGATAACATTCCCACTGTGCGGTGGCTATTTACCATTCGTACAAGTGATTTGTTAGGCAATGTTTCTTCTTGTCCAATCTTAAAGATCTTCACGTGAGCTTGCATGCAATCCACCAATAATCACAAATAAGAGAAATGATATTATAATTAAAGGAATAATTATCCAAAAATATTTTCCAGATATAAAAAGATAAATGCACAATATAAGAAGCGGAATATTAAAAACGTAATGTATTATAAGAGCATTCCTTCTTTGCGGCGGATATGGTCCGTCGAAATAATAAAAACGATACATTATTTTAACAAGTTGTGCCAATTTTAAAACTCTATGAATCATCAAGCATAAAATAATAACTGTTGCTATAAAAAGCAAGTTATTATGAATAAACTTAGTTGCTATGATCATAATAAGAGCTATCGGCCAGAGAAAAAAACTGGAGCCTGAAACCAGTAGTTTTATTTGTTTTTTTACTTCCCGCAGGCTTTCTTCATTATATAAGTCGTGAACGTTTAATTTATCCATTTCAGAAGAAGTGGATTGTGCTGCAGCCTCATGTTCAGTTATTTGATCTACATCATTCCTTTTTTTTAACTCTTCCTTTACGATTTCAATTGCTTCTTTACGATAAGCGGCAAAATCAATATTAACTATTCTCAAAAGTTCACCAGTTGATAATTTTGACATTCTGTCTTTTATATCTTTTAATTCGTCTTTCATTTGACCATCTTCTTATTGTGTGGTTAGCCCAACCTAGTTATATCCGAATTAAGGTTCTTCAATACCCTCAAATTTGGCATAAAAAGCGAACTATGCCTATCCTCATTATTGGTTAAAATATACATTTTTTAGAGGGACGTTTCAAGTGCGGATAACAGGGAGCAAGAGTCTAACGAGCTTCTTAGTGGAGTGAAATGTTGGACTTAATTTTATGTTTTGAATAAACTACTTTTCAGTTGCGGGTTTCCCATAATGTTCCATATTTAGTTAGATTGATCAGTGATGTTTATTGATTCAAACGTGGAGTACCATCACCCTGTTTAACCTCGACACCGAAAGAAATGGAGGTGCTTAGAGCCATATTTCTATAAGCAAATCCTAATCAGTAGCTCTTGGAACTGATCCCCAAAAGCGTTTAAATAAATCTTCTACCTTAACGGTCTCACCATCATATAACTCGACTTCTTGCATCGCCCTCATAACTTCTTGGTCATTAAACCCTTTTTCTTTGGCTAACTTCTTAGTAATCTCGTCAGCATGTTCTGTACACATCATGCCGAAGCGCTTGTAAAATTCTTCTGGGTCAACAATTTTAACTAATATCATATTAGTTAGATTACCTACCATAGAAACCTTTTGACCACATTTTTTACATTTCTTCCACCAAAATAAAATTGGCAAACTTGCTTCAGTAATAAGTTGTATACGAAGCAACCCTTTAACCTTAATTATCGAATCCTTCCGGCACCAACTGCATTTTGCAATAAGACGCATCCCATCACCCTCAAGAGAGACTGACTGTCCTGTAAGAAAATTTTCTTCATTACACTCAGCACATTCCCATGGCAAATCTAAGTAGATGGAGAGATTCATTTGATTGGGTCTCCAACCAATAGAATTTATTTGAGAAATTGAATATCTTGGATATTTTGACATTGTATTCCCATACCATTAAGCAATATGAAATGGTTATTAAAAATGGAACGCCTGCTATCACCTGCGTGCGTAGCACGTCAGGTGGATAACCTTGTAAGCAATTAATTTGGTATTCTTTTCCATTGATTATAAGGCGTATTTATGCATAAATCGCATATGTCCCAGTTACATATATGTTTGGCTGATAAAGATTTAATTTCTTTTGCCTTCAAGATGATATCAATTCTGTTATGCATGACTTTTTCAAGTTCACTACCAGTTATAATTATATTTTGTGTAGGGGTATCAATTCTGTGGAAAATATAAAAATCAGCAAATTCATATTTTGATTTATTTGGATTATTTTTATGTGTATCCCAAAAAGGTTTTATTGATAATTGCCATCTGCCTAATAGAGGGGATGAATTATCGTAGTTTTTATGTTTATGTGAGTTTTTCATAGCTGTGCTTGTGGACTTTACATCTATAAAATATGCTTTTTTATTTTTATCGATTACAATGATATCTACAGATTTTGCATTACCCAAAGTCAAGAAACAATTTTTATCTTGTTTAATTAATTCTGAGTAAATATAAAATTCTCCAGCAAACCCAGTTTTTGCTCTTTTTGTCTGTGTACTCATTTGTTGATTCCTTTTTGCTAATGCGGCGGTAAGCGGCCGCCCGAAGGGCGTGTCCGTCTTGACTGCCTGGTTCCCTGCCCGAGCGGAGCGAGGGCACAGGCAGTCACCGCTTACCGCCGCATTCCCTCCCGAGCGAAGCGAGGGAGGGAACGCCAAGCATGAGGGGCGGGGAATATAAAAAATGAAAAAAGTCCGACAGCGATTCCCCGTCCCTCTCGATGCTTTTGTTAGCTGAATTATACTGATATATTTAAACCGCCATCATTGTTGATGTTGTATTGAATTTTCTTTCCCACTGAAACAAGACCAACCCTGCCATTAAAATCAAGATAATTTTGTTTCCGATTTTCCTTGTAAAGTAAATCACTGAAAAAACTCATAGCATCAGTCATTGAATTATGTTTTTTGCCGTACTCGTTGTTTAAAAGGCAAAGAATTATGAATAAGGATAATGGATTTCCGTCACAAACATCTGTGAATTCGATGGAAAATGAGTCTGTTTTACTCTCTTCACTTTTCTCGAACTTATTTTTGAAATCGTAATCGTCTATCGTTAAAACCATAGGGGATGTTAATGTGCGAAAATCCATGTCGTAAAACAAATATGCACAATTTGTATCATTTATGTTCTTCAATGTTCTATATTGAGCTTTATCAATTTGAGTCGTATGATTAATCTTTTTTGCCTGAAGAATAAGGCTCTTTACTGTAACAGGGTAATCCGGTAAATCAATAAGCAAAATAAAACCTAAATCTGCACCTGTATCTTTTTCAACCTTGCCACCTTTTGACATATCAGTATAGAAAAAATCAATTTCCCTTGCTTCCCTGTAACGCTTCATTGATAATTCTTTAAATTCGTCTTTTACGAGATATATTGAATTATCAATTTCTGAAACTAAATTACCTGTAAGTCTTTCTTCATTACTTCTTTGAGGAATATATCTACTTATGAATCGAATTTCCGCTCTCATTAATGCTTTGAAAAACATATCAATAAGTTCATTTTCATAAATAACTTCATTTGTTAATAGTCTGACTAAATCTCTTGTATTTGAGTCATAGCATTCTGGACACATTCTATGATGGCGATTATAAAGAATCTTCCGTAAGCGATAAGCGTCCCCATTAACCCATGGATAATAACCCTTCAATTCTCTCATCATCCAGAAAAATTCATCTTGGAACTTTTGTATCATGGAAGTCTCCTTATTATTTATTTTGTGCAGCTAACAATTATTATACGAACTTCCTTTTTTCTCTACTGATGACCTCATTATAGCACAGGAAATGATTTATGGAAGAAGAAAAATGAATAAAAACAATACCTCTGATTTGGGTGTATTTCTTATTTCTTGGTAATAAGGACTAAAGGCGAAAATCGTATAAGACTGGAAAGTTGCACTTGTTGATTTCAGAGTGAACTTTACTGA
>VGTM01000118.1 GCA_016874685.1 Methanobacteriota archaeon | reverse complement strand
CCAAAATTTGTTTATAAAGATTCATATTTTAGTGTGTAAATAAATATAGATGGTGAATATATTGGTGAGACATCAATCTGGAAAAATAGATAAAGCCTTGAAAATTATCAAGAGAATTGAAGGGTTCAAAAAGGTAAAATTCATAATTTCATATGGCTCAGCAGCTAAAGGAGAGATGAGAGAAGGTTCAGATATTGATATCTGCATATACTATGATGGAGAGTCGGGGGAAGCGTCCCAGTTTAGATTTAGGGTTCTAAGAGAACTTTTTGATGATGTTTATGATGTTCAGATATACCAGCAGCTTCCACTTTATGTTAGGCTGGAGGTTTTAGGGGGTGATGTAATCTACTGCGAGGATAATCGATTTTTATATGATGTTGCCTATGCAACCATAAAAGAGTTTGATGATTTCAAAAAACGTTTTTATGATTATATTGGTGAAAGGGCGATTATATGAAGAAAGTTCGAACGGATATTATAAGAACAAAGATTAAAGAGATAGAAGAAAGTATTCAGCTGGTAAAAAATAATATGCCAGACAATTTTGAAGAATTTGTGGATATGGGACTCCTAAAAGATGGTATATATAAGAGAATGGAATTTGCAATAGAAAATGTTTTTGATATATGTGCTATAATAAACTCTGATCTCAATCTTGGAGTTCCCACAGACGATGAAAGCATTTTGAACAACTTATTAGGGGCAGATGTTTTCGAAGAGGATATTAAGGAAAAATTAAAGTCCATGAGGGGATTTAGAAACATATTGGTACATAGATATGGTAAAATAGATGATGAACTTGCGTTTGGGATGTTAAATAATAATATCAATGATTTCAATGTGTTTATAGAAGTTTTAGAAAATTATTTAAGTTCATAGCATAAAAAAAAATGGTTTTATTTTTTTTTGAATTATATATTTTTTAAGGTTTTTATGGCCATGAATTTGGTTCAGTGTTTCTTTTTTAAATTATAACAAAATCAAGGTTATTTGGGTTCTGTGAAATTTTAAAACATAGAAAAAGAGAATCAAGGAGGGCTACTCTTAAAATAGTGTTGGTGCCTTAATTAAAGGATTTAAAGGGGACAAGGGCAGCCCATCCTTGACTTTTGTCTACTGTCTCGAAGGTTTAAAATGGATTGAATTGGGCATATATATCCTACGACTGATGGAGACAATAAACATTTTATCTATATTTGCTACCTTATATATTAAAATTTCCATTTAATTTTTTCATCATTTTTATTTATTGAGATCTCTACCTATAAGATAAAATATATAATTAAGAGAAGGCATGTGAAAACTGGTCATAAATTTTTTTAAACGATGCATTCTGATTTGATATGCGTTTTGTGTAATGTTCCCTGTCCTAAAATCCTGTTAGACCCTTCAAAATTGCGCCTATAACTATTGAATATGTCATATTTACCATTGTTCCCGCCAGAAAATATAGAGAATTCTTTTTAATGTCATCTTTTCTTATTATTGTTTTAGCTGCGAATATTACTGCCGGTGCAATGTAAGCATCTAACAGCATGAAGGTTACTATTAAAATGTTCTCACATTTTCCAATTATAAATCCAGTATCCCACTCCTTTTTTTCTGCAATTTCACCAGTAGCTGCTCTTCTGAGAATCAATCTTATAAGTTTCCCACTGGTGGTGATAAGAATTACATATCCCAGGATGATTATGATTATTTTGATGAAATCATTCATGTTCCAGCTTCCTTTGCATAGGTCATTATAATTTCTTTCAGATTTTTCTCAATTTCTTTTATTTCCTTCCAATTTGATGATTTCAGGTGATAAGAAACTATTTGCTGTGCTATTCCCAATCTTTCTGCTGTTTTTCGCTGATCTTTTATTGTTTCATATTCATTTATTATCTGGATTTTTTTGGATGACCATCGGTTTTTAATTAGATATATGAGGTTAATATTATTTGTTATTAAACTATCTATTATATAATTTCCAGTTTCCATATGGAAAATCAGTTTTTCTTTTTTTAGGGAGAACATAATTCTGGATGCCTTGTGAAATGCCGGACCATCCATTTTAGATATGTCTTTAGAGTCTAATCCAGTGTCTATTTCATCTTTTATCAGCACAAATCTCAGTATATTGGGATCTAATCTTTTTGATGTATGTTCTATTATCTCATACAGACTGGATATATCTGTCAATAAGCACCCAATTTCATCTGTTCCTTTAATAATTTTCATTTTTGCATAAATATCATTCTTATGCGCGTTATTTATCTCATCACATGTATTTATCAGCTTTTTTTGGAATTTATCACGGTTTTTGATCTTTCGTGAGGAGATCACATCTCCTAATAATACATAAAAACTGGGTTTCATGATAATATTATGTAACAGATCATATAAATACAAAACTATTTTTTGTAAAAATTTATACAAAATTATACATTGTAAAATCAAATACAAAACTATTTTTTGTAAAAACATATTAGAATTATGGTAAACGAATTTCAGCATCAATTGGATCATTAATTTTTTTACAGTTTTCAAAAAAGTTATTAAAACATTACTAAAAATCACATGGCCCCATGTTGAGATTTGTTAACTTTTCAATTAGAACTATTTTAGGTTCACTTTTTAGTTTGAACCAATTTTGATTCCATCACACTTCTCTAAGGAGTTGCAAAAATTCATCCCTACTTAACGAAGCCTGTTTTAGAATGTTTCTAAGGGTTCCGATTTTCAATTGGTTGTGTAAAGGTACGGTAACTAACACAGTTGATCCTTCACGTTTAAAAACCACATGACTCCCACTTTTTCTTTTTTTAGGTTCGAAACCTACCATTAAAAGAACCTTAATCACCTTCTCAGGTGGTATTGACTTAGGGAGTTTATAAGTGGACATAGAAAAAAATCTTATCTTAATTGGATGTAGATGGAAGTTTCACGCAGATATTGACCTTAGAACAGGTGTAACTGGGTAGTTTCTCTTCAGCCCCACCATACTCTAAGCATAGCTCCCGGGCCCGGCGAACCATCTCTTCAAAAGAATATTTGGGCAATTCTTCTGGCATTTCCCTCTGAATGTCCTCGTCTCCAAGATATAACTCCAGAGCTTCTTTCACATTCTCTATGGCATCATCCATGGTATTTCCTTGGCTGGCCACGTAAAAAACAGGACATTCTGCAATGTACTCATCATCTTCTTTGTGGATCAAAATGGGTAGAGTATACTCCTTAACCATCTTCAATGCTTCCATGATCTACAACTCCTTCCAACAATCTTTCAATTAATAATCTATGATGATTTACTTATATAACTTCATGGGAGGTTATTGAGGAATCTCAGTATTATTCCATATTTTTAGATTTATAGGGTCCTATTAGTATTAACAATAATTTTATGCAGTTCATTAAAAAATCTAGAAAGGAGTGATAAATTTTAGCGAGGTGAATTTTATGATGTACAGCAAACTTCGTTAAACGGCCCTATAGCGAAGATAATAAAAAAAATTTAGATAATAATGGATTTAAGAACTATTTTTTGCTAATTTCAATTATTATCTCATTTGATACTTTAAGGAATTTTTCCACAATACCTTTATACTTTTCTTCACTTACTTTTAAGGCTTCTTCTGCTTTTTTACGTTCTGTGATATCTTTTATTGTGGCAATGAAAGATGTTGGTTTACCTGAATGATCTAAAATCACGTTTGCAGAAACCTCCACAGGGAACTTGTGGCCATCTTTATCTATAAGAACTGACTCAAAACGCTTTATGAGTCCTTTTTTTATGGTCATTTTCATGGCTTGTCCTACTTCTTGCCGATGTTCAGGGGCGATATATTCAAAAACAGGTTTACCAATTATTTCATCTTTTGAAGAAACACCTAGCAAATTTAATGTTTCATTGTTACATTCAATCAGATTCCCAGCTAAATCGGTAACTTGGACAGAATCTGGAGAAGATTCAAAAATTCCCCGTATCCTTTCTTCACTCTCTTTTAAGGTCTGTTCTGCTTTTTTTCGTTCGGTAATATCCCTAGTTATGGCTACAAGTGATGTGGGTTTACCAGTCTCATCTGATATCAGACTTCCGGAAGCTTCAGCTGGAAATTCTCGACCATCCTTAGTAAAGAACATATATTCCACATTCATCATAGCACCTTGTTCTATACTTTTTTTCAGAGCTTCTGCTGCCCTTTGCCGTTCTCCTGGAGCAATTAACTCAAAAACGCTCGCACCTATTAACTCTTCTTTGGAAGAGAATTCATGCAATTTCACAGTTGCCTGATTACAGTCCATAATCTTTCCCTCTAAATCAAGAACAGTAATGGCATCAGGAGAAGATTCAAGAACTGTTCTTAGCTTTTCTTCACTCTCACGCAGAGCTTTTTCCATTTTTTTACGTTCTGTAACATCCAGTAGCGATCCCAGACTTTTTTTCGTCTCTGGAATCATAGAAATGGTTAAAAACACATCTTTAACATTACCATACTTATCAATGAACCCAAACTCATAATTTCTTGGAGCTGATTCTGGATCAATTCTCCTCAAACGATGATATTCCTCCAGTCTATCCAGATCATCTTCTACCACGAATTCTGTCCAGCTTTTTTTACCCTCTAGCTCTTCTTTAGAATACCTGGAAAGTTTCTCGAATTCCTCATTCACCATGAATATTGTAGCGTCTTCTTCAACAATTACTGTTGCAGTCCCAGTATTCTCAAATATCGACTTATATCTGGTTTCAGAGTCTTTTACATCTTTCTCAGCTTTTTTGCGGTCTGTGATATCACGAAAAATAACAACAGCACCAACTATATTACCCCGATCCTTAATTGGTGCGCTGGTGTATTCAACTGGAAAGCTTGTACCATCTTTTCTCCAGAATATCTCATCAGATATACGACGAGAAACACCATCGACCAAGGTCGTATATACCGGACATTCCTCTGCAGGGTAAGGTGAACCCTCCTTTTTAGTATGGTGTAAAATAGTGTGTTGATATTTTCCTATAATTTCTTCAGCAGTATAACCAGTAATATTCTCAGCACTAGGGTTAAAAAATGTCACATTTCCTTCCAAATCCACACCATAAATTCCTTCACCAATTGATTCTAAAATCAGTTTATTTTGATAGCTTAACCTTTTAAAAGATTCTTTCACTCTTTCGTATTCACTTTCAGATTTTTCCAATTCTTCAATCCTAGATTTAAGTTTATTAATTTTATTAAGAACTTCTGCAGTATTTTTGTCTTCCTGCATTGACAAACCTCCAGATTAATTCTAAAAATTGATTAAAATTCAGAGATTACCTTTATGCTCTCATTATCTACAAGAAACTTTTTAACAATATCAATATCATTTTAAACCAAGATAATATATGTTGATACATATATTTGATT
>VGTM01000117.1 GCA_016874685.1 Methanobacteriota archaeon | reverse complement strand
GCAACATGGAAACCTCCTAAAAATGGATATTCACTTAAACGGGAATGTATGCCGTCGACAGCTGTTGTTACATAAACTTCCTGTGATTTAATCTCATGTTTAACTACTCCACCATCATCCTGAGCTGATGGATTTATAAATGCACGGATGTTTGTACTTGATACAATATCAGCTATTTTCCTGTGAACGTAGAAATCCCCTTCGCCTCTAGATCCTACTCCAATTTCACCCATCATAACATGTGATTTTGGATATTCTATCAATTCTCTTAAGAATTCGTCTTCATGTTCCTCGATCTGGAGGGTGTTTTTTACCTCCTCGATCACTGCGGATGCCATTTTCTGAGCTTTTTTGGGGCTTATATTTTTGTATTCAAGTATTTTATCTGTTAAACTTTTTTTAACTATTTCTTCATTGTCTTCGTTTATCATCTGTCTGACAAAACCCTCTATATCCAAAAAATCACCTTCTATAACTTATTAAATCTTAATTATTTTCGTTCGATATTTGGCAGTTTTTCAATAGGGAAGGGACCAAAACATGGTTTTGTTTTTTCAAGCTGTTTGACTGTTATGCTATCATCTATGATAATATAAGTATTAGGTATTTCCTCTAAATTATCTTGATTTAAGCTTTTCTCCAAGCATCTTTGTTAGGCTCATCAATCCAGCAGCCTGAATTTACAGCCAATAAAGTTCCGTCTCCAAAATATCCGCCAGCTTTATGGGTATCTCCATATACAAAGCAACTTACATTATTATTTTCATAGTATTTACGAACAAATTTTAATATGCTCTCATACTGCCTTGAGACCGGGGTGTATCTAAGAGTTTTGCAGACATTTCCCCAAAGCGTGCCCATAGTTTTAGGTATTGTCCAGAAACCATTTTCTAATTTTACATATTCTCCAACAAATGCTGATTGATAAAGATTTTCATAAGTATGTGACATTATGGTCTCAAATTTTTCTTGGCGAGGATAATAAACATTTTCAACACTTTTTTTCCCGGTTAGTTTAGAAAATATGGTCTCTAAAAAGCTTGAAAGTGAAGTCATCATTGAAGGCATTAAGGTCTGGAAAAAGTCCAGATGATGTCCATGCTGAAATACGAAACACTTACCATCTATTTTCTTTATATGGTATGGATATTTAATTTTGACAGATTTAACAGGACATATATTATCTAAAAAATTATTAAGCTCCAGTTGCGATGAGAATATGGTTTTCTGTGTTTCACCCGTCCTTTCAAGATTGTTCATAAATTTGGCTTCATGATCCATTATAACCAGATGATGATCATGGTTTCCTACCACAAAGACAATATCTGTATTAAATTCTGAAATTGATTTGAAAAATGGCTTTGAAGCTGCAATTGCCTTATCTGGGGTTGCTCGCCAAAAATCAAACACATCCCCCAATAAAATTATCTCCTCAAGCTCCACATTCCTATTTTCAATTTCTTTTTCAATTTCTTGTTTGAATTTTTTGATTGTATCTTCATTTTGGAAACTGCTATTAGCCTCTAATCCAAAATGGAGATCCGACAAAACCAATTTAATAAGATCACCTCCCCTCTAAATATCTTATTTTTATTTCAGCAATAATCTCAAGAATTCCAAAATAATTTAAATTTTGATATAATTTATATACAATAATTATTATCCAAATTTTTATTTAAAGTTTTTTTAGTTTTATTCAAATAGCCTATATCAAAAATAGCCTATCAATATTCTAAATAAAGAATTGGTTGAAATAAGACGCTTAAGTGAAAAAAAATCTTAAAATTTTCAGAAAAAGAAGATATGCTAAAAAGAACAGCTAAAATAAAAAAACAAATAATATGACTTATTTCGAAAATAAATTAAAAAAATATGAAATCAATGTTTTGAATATGGGGAATAGGGGCGTTAAATCCAATTCAATACAATTTATGGAATATTCCTCACAAAATTCTTTAAAATCTCTAAACCAACTTCTCCACTTTTTTCTGGATGGAACTGGGTTGCAAAAACATTTTCTCTACAAATAACAGCAGGTACATCCACTCCATAGTCAACAGTGGCAGCTATAATCTTATCATCTTCAGGCTTTACATAGTATGAATGAACGAAGTACATATAATCACTACCAATCCCATCAAGTATCGAGCATTTTCTTCGTATTTTCAGGTTATTCCATCCCATATGCGGTATTTTTAAGCCTTCAGGAAGACGCGTTACTTGGCCTTTGAATACACCAAGTCCTCTTATTCCCTCACTCTCCTGACTTTCGCTGAAGAGAACTTGCAAACCTAAACATACACCTAAAAATGGTTTTCCAGCATTTATATGGTTATGTATAATGCCTTCAAAGCCTTCTAGATGTTCCATGGCTCTTCCAAATGCTCCAACTCCAGGAAGAACGATGGCATCAGCTTTTTCCATTTCATAAATATCGTCTGTTATTGAAGCATCAACTCCAATCTTTGAAAACCCATTTTTTATACTTCTCAGGTTCCCTGTACCATAATTGATTATGCTTATCATCTGATCTTTTCTATTATTCGTAATCTATGCTTTAATTAAAAAAATAACAAATAGTATTTATGATATTTATTATCAGGCCTATTCTATTTATTATCTCGTATAGAAATCTTCTATCCGCACTGTGTCTTCAAGATGAGGTGTTGAAACTTCGTGTAACAATGTATTTTCCATGGCCACTATGGAGTGGGGTTCATTAGGCTCGATTCTGATGGTATCATTTATTCCAAAGTATTCTTTCTTATCCTCAAACTCTATGTATCCAGCGCCTTTTACTATGTACATTGTTTCGTCTTTCTTCTCATGATAATGGAAAGAGGTTTGATATCCTTCTCTTATGAATAATTCCTTGGTAAGATACTTATCAGTGTTTATAAGAACCTTTTCATATCCCCATGGTTTGTCCTCTCTGTTTTTATACTCTTTTCTTATCTCCTCAAGCTCCTTTGAGGTATCTATGGCCATCCAGAACAGTCCATCTTCTTTGTAGTATCCGAGTTTATTTTCTTTGGCAAGCATTGGGAATACAGTTTTTTCAATGTCTCCCACATCAAAATCGCCGAAATCTATTTCTCCTTTAGAAAAATAAACTCCTCCATTTATGTAATAGTCAAGAATAGGTTTTTCCTTGAACGATACCAATCTATCTCCACTTATCTCCACTATACCGTATGGAGACAGCATCTTGGTTATAAAAATCGAAAGTGGATAATCTGACCTTTCACCTAAATGAACCATCTTCTTTAAATTTAAATCTGCCACTACATCCCCATTTCTAATTACACATTGCTCATGGTCCCCAATATCATTCATTCCTAATTTTATGGCGTTTAATGTTCCAAGTGGTTCGTCTTCTTCTACATATTCAACATCAACGCCCTTATAATTGTCCCCATACCTTTTCTGGATTTTATCACTCAGAAAACCTGTTAGGAGAAGAACCCTATCTACTCCAGCGTTTTTAAAATCAAAAAGCTGTTTATCAAGGATAGTGTAACCATCCTTCATTTCAATTAAGGGCTTTGGAACCCGCTCTGTGAGTGGTCTCAATCTCTTTCCAAAACCTCCACAAAGTATCATGCCAACTGTTCTGCTCATTTTATCACCATGTTTTAAAAAAACATCGCCTATTTTCCTTTCTTATTAAATTAATTTTTATTTATACTAAATACATTAATATGAATAATTTTTATAATTATTTGTATTGAATTTAACGTTAAATTATAGTTTTTCTTTTTTTAAATATTTTAAAAAATGAATATAAGAATAAAATTAGGTTATAAATAGCATTATCAACCTAGAATTTGCCTTAAAATTTCTCCAAAATCTGATTTTACAATTCTGTCTGTACCAAGTGTCTTTGCATGGGCATCAAGTTCAGTAACAACATATTTATATCCCATCTCCTTTAATGGTTCAACAAGTCTGGGACCGTCTGTAATGGCTATTGTATCAATTTCCATGGTTTCTATAGGCACTGCATGAGGAACACCAGCAATCACTGCAAGATTGAACGATTTATCCTTCAAAATCTTTGCAACCTTATCTCCAGTTACTGGATATTCGTCTAAACCTCCAGTTATTATATCAATTTTTATGTCATCACCAGAAAGCTCTTTTTTGATGTTCTGTGCATGTTGCTGTATTCTGGGAAGACCTATATTGTCATCAAGATTTGCAATTATAAAGGGCTGATTATTAGCATAAATTTTACCAAAAGGGATTTTCAAAATATCTGAGAAAAGATAAGAGGTCTCTTTTTTTGCGTTGAGGATGAGTGCAACTTTTTCTCCCCTTTCAAACTTGTCAATCAAATTTTTGGCCACTTCTTTTTTATCATCGCCATATGATGGAGGAATATATCCACCTTTAGCCATTCCTTTGGTTTTTTCGATTGCTGTGGCTTTATTTAGCATATGTGACTGTCTTTCAGCCTCTTGGTGTGAGATTATACCCTCCTTTTCAGCTGCTTTTAATACTGCTATGGCACCTTCTGTGTTATCACCCTCACCAAATCCTCCATGTGATTCAACAGCAAGTACTCTGGCGTTTATGTTGGCATTCGACACTGCTTCTTTCAGGTCTTCGCCTATTATCATGCTGGCACAGGTTCCTACAACTCCCACCAAATTTGGGGAGAACATTGAATCTACCTTGCGTAGTGTTTCCTCTAATTTGGAAGAAGCCCCAAATATAAAATCATTTTCAGACATGGCTGTGGTTACCACTCTAACACCATCCTCCTCCAGTAATCTGCCTGTTCTAAAACAGCAGCCATGCGGTCCGTGTAATATGATAACATCCGCATTCAAATCTCTAAGAGTGTATAAAGACGCTGCAATGGGGCTTGGTCTGGGATGCAATCTTTCACCTCTTTAATCTCTTGAATTGATTAATATAGTTATATTTATAGAATATTTACTCTTCTTCTAAAATTTTCAAAAACTTATAAGGAGATATTTTATATCAAGATATACGTATATTTCCCTCACGAAAACATGATGATATGTTGGACTCCATGGAATTAGCCATGCAGCTCGTAAAAGAGCCGTATTATGACTTAGACCTACTTTTGATATAGAAGTAATTATTAAATCAGATAATCATAACATTTTATTTTAAAATGACATAAAAATAATTCTCATTGGAACATCTAGTATGGATTTATTTTATGACTTATTTTCTATCAAAACATTAACGGGTACGATTTAAACTGCCACTTGTAATGGACATATCTTTATGAATGGGTATATTTTTGGTAAACATCTTCAAAACATCTTTTGCATACTTTGTTTTTACCAGAATCGAGATTTTAACACGTGGATTTAAGACCATATCTGGCCTAGGAATGATTATATCACCATTTTCATATAGACCAACAATTATGAAATTATCATTTGGACTAATTTCGCC
>VGTM01000116.1 GCA_016874685.1 Methanobacteriota archaeon | reverse complement strand
AAAAACATGCAAATAACATGAAATCATGCTTAAAAAAAGAAAAAAACATCAAAAATAAAACTCAGACAAGACCTGTTTCAAAAACTTAAAAAAATCAACTCAAAAATGAGGTAAATAGAAATTCTCTAAAATATTGATTTTATGATATTATATGCAATATATTATCTTATTGCAATTATAACTTCTCGAAATAATGTGATAAACTAGTGATAACATTCAAATTAAACTAAAGCTTAATTAATATTCATTTTACAACTTGTTTAAAAATAAAAAAAGGAATTTTGGACATTTTAGGTCCAATTTTGTCTTTATTTCACTTGTAGCTTGATTCCACCGATTCTGGGCTGCATGAAGTTGTAAATCAGAGCTATCAGGGCAACTATTATGAAGTACATTATGAAGTACATTATGGCGTAGGTTATAAGGCCAATTATTGCTCCAAGAATGTTTCCTGTGGCGATGCCCATCAAAAATCCATATATAAGCCCAAAGATGGCATAAACCACCCCTATAACTAGTGCCGCAGGTATTACTGGGATGCTGGTTAGTTCAAGAAGATTTTCAGATACAGGGGAGAATATGAGCTTTGCTGCGCCTACTTTAGGTGCCACTACATTGTAGAATATGGCGAATAGTGCATATCCAATGAATGAAAATATGAACACCATTATAGGCATCAGGATAATCCAGAACAATGCAGACCATGCTCCTAATACTCCAACTGCTGCGCCTGTTGGAAGAGCTCCGGTGTAGTTGGTGGCGTTAGCTGTAAAGTTAGCTGCTAATGGGATTAAGGTGCTAATAAGGGCGAATATAGGTGTGGTCGCTAGGGCTATGTATAGACCAATAATAAAAGTAAATATTGTTGATATACATGCCATGATCAGGGCTAAAGACACTACTGGAATTGACTTTACCTCGTCTCCTTCTAATCCTAGCTTTACACCACCTACTCTAGGAACCAGTAGGTTGTAAAACAAGGCCAGAAGGAAAGCTATCATGATGTTTATGAAGAAAGCGGTTAAGGGCCATAGGATGATCACTGCTAATCCTATCAATCCAATAACTGTGCCTAATTGGGGTATAAAAGCTGCAAGTGGCACTATGGCAAGAACTAATATTATAGCTCCTATAAATGCTAACACTGCGTGAATTGAAGATGACATCAATGTGAATGGTGCGGCTCTAATGTGTTTGATCTCTTTGATATCTACCATTTTTTCACCTCCTTTTAGTTTATTATACACTTAGATTTATGATCTCCATTAATATTATATATTTCTATTAATCGAAAAAATAAACAAAAATGTAACAGTCTTTTTTTAGAATACAAATAAAAATAGACAAAAAAATTAAAAAAATTTTAAAGTTAATTGTTTAACTGATTATTTCGAATTTTTTAATAAATATCGGCTTTGTAGAAATCATCTTTACTTTATGACAGATAAGTCTTTTGCGTAGAGATATATGTTGTAGCATCCGTTTTTTAGTTTAGTTTCTTTGTTTCTTAGTCTATCGTTTCGGCTTGTGTTTGAATCGCCGAATATTCTTTTTCTGATTGATATTACTGTTTCAACTAGGCTTCTGAGATGGTATTTGGGTTTGCTGAACAGTGATTGCATTGCTAACCGATATTTACCTTTTTTTGCCCTTTTTTTGAGTGGTATCATGCTGGTTGCTCCTAGTTCTTCGTTTATGACTCTGTGTATCTCTTCTTCGTCGAATGCTTTATCTAAGCTGAAACCAACAGGTTTATATTTCTTTGTTTTTCTTATAGTTGATATTGCGTCTTTGGAGTCGTGTCTGGGTCCGCGAACAGCTTTTTGAGCCAGTGTAACCAGTGTATCTGTGTCTATTGCTATTTGATTTTTGGTGTAACTCTTTCTCCACTTTTTACTTTGTTTTTTGTTTTTACGTGCGTAATACAGGCTAGCCTGGTCACTGGAATGTCCTGTTCCATCAATCGCAACCCAGGGATCCTTAATATCGAATAATTCCACAGTTAAATCGAGCATTTTATCCAGAAAATGGGATCCTAAACGTTTAAAGAACTTCTGCAATGTAGTGTAATGCGGAACACTATTTAAATCAAGTTTTCCCAGTAATTCAGGCATTAAATCAATAACCACCGTAAACAAACGATAATCAAGCTGCAGCCGCTTCATCAAACATATCAAAGCCATAAGTTGATGTTGAGTATACTTATGCTTTGATCTGTCACAGGAATAAGCTGGTAAATCCATTTTAGCCACTTTAAATGCCACAAGGGTAAATTTTATTAACTCGTTTTCATTTATACTACTCATGGGATCACCTTCGAAAATTGCTTATTACTCGTAATGTGATCCCATCATACTTATATGATTTCTACAGAGCCTAAATATCTAGATTAAAACCAGTTTTTTGATTTTTCCAAGACATTTTCTACTATTTCGAGTGAAGATCCAATGTATTTATGTGGATCCATAATTTCGTTGATTTCATCATCAGATAGATATTCTTTTATTTCCTCTTTTGATGATAAAACTTCTCTTAATCCTTTTTTTTCTTCAGAAGCTTTGATTGAACAATTTCTAACCAATGCATAGGCAGTCTGCCGCCCCATACCTTTCATTACAAGCTCTGCCATAGCTCTTTCAGCCATTATAAGTCCATTGGTAATATTCAGGTTATATTCAATGTTTTCAGGGTAGAACTCCAAGTTTTTCATGAGTTTTATTGATAGATTGAGTATATAATCTGTGAGAATGCAGGCTTCTGGAAAGATTATTCTTTCACATGAGGAATTTGTAAGATCCCTTTCATGCCATAGGGGGTTATTCTCAAGTGCAGGAATTACATAGGCACGTATCACTCTTGAAATACCACAAATTCGCTCTGCACTAATTGGGTTCATTTTATGTGGCATGGTACTGCTTCCAACCTGTTTTCTGGGATCGAATTTTTCTCCAACTTCCTTAATTTCAGTTCTCTGGAGATTTCTAATTTCTAAAGCCATTTTATCAAGGGTGCTTGCAATGTTTGCAAGGTTCATGATGAATTCTGCGTGATTATCCCTCTGGAGGATCTGATTTGATATCAAAACAGGTTTAAGACCCAGTATTTTGGATACCTTTTTATGAACCGCTATTCCATCCATTCCAAGAGCAGCGATAGTACCCACTGCCCCAGTCATCATACCTACACAGAGTCTGTCTCTACCTTCTTCAAGTCGCGCAATGTGCCTGTGGAATTCATCAGCCCATAATGCAAACTTCATGCCATATGTGGTTGGGAGTGCATGCTGTCCATGGGTTCTACCTATGCATACAGTATTTCTATGTTCATCTGCAAGTTTTAGTAGAATTTTTGTAAGAGAAATTAGTTTTTTCTTTATTATGGTGGTGGATTCCTTAAAAAGTAGAGACTGGGAGGTGTCAATTATGTCATTGGAAGTGGCACCAAAATGCACATATTCTCCGGCTTCACCCTCACAAACTTCCGCAAGAGCTTTTATTATAGAAGCAATGTCATGGATTGTCTGTTTTTCGATCTCAGCCACTCTATCAAGCTTAACATATTTAATGGAGGCTTTTTTTTTAATTTCAGATGCAGCATCCTTTGGAATCAGATCAAGCTGTGCTTCAGCCTCTGCAAGGGCAGCTTCAACTTCAAGCATCTTTTGAAGTTTATTCTCTGCATCCCAAACATTTTTCATCTCAGGAGTTCCATATCTGTATTCAATGGGATGGATGGCCATTTTTGTCTCCTTTTATGCAATGTATTCTATAGTGTAAAATGTAATGCTATACAGAAAACTGCTAAAATAATGGTCATGACTACAACTTGTTCTGGTGAGAGTTTAGGTCCTCTTGTTTCTTCCTCAAAGTATCTTACGAGTCCTGCACCACTTGGTGGGAGGGTTTTTTTATCTTTTTTTGCCATGATATCATTTCCATCTATTAGATGATCATCATCGTATTTAGTTGTTTTTATATTTTTACTTTCCTACTTTTTTTGATATAAACATAAAAGGATATTATAAATGTTTTTACAGTAAAAAAACCAATTAGATATTTTTACCAATTAAATAATTTTGAAACATTTAAATAAGGCGGAATTAGGTTTGAATACAATTTAAGGATTGAAAATATTAAATAAGGAATTTTATGCAGGAACTCAGTGGAAAAAGAATATAATACACGATTTTTATTCTATCAATACACTGAAAAATTTTACATGGAAACTTTTTAATGGAAAACTTTAAATGGGATGACTTATGAATATTATAACTGTCGCTATCTAACCCATTTGGTACATAGTTTAAGTTCCCAAATCAGCTATGGGTTGCTAATCAGGGGGGCTGAATTTAGGTTGACATTCTAGGATCATTTATTTGCCTTATGAGTTTTAAGGGCTAAAAACCGCTTTTTTTAAGCCCACCCTGATTATGATTTTTTTAAAAAAAGTTACATATTATCTGGGTTATATTTCTATTAATTCAAAAAGGAGCTAGTTAGATTGAGTAATATATTAGTATTATTAGTATTATGATAAAGGCTATTATCCAGAAAATTGACCTGTAAGATTCTCTACCTTTCTTTATTTTCATCTGGAAACTTTTAGATTCCTTTAATTTGTCATCTGTTAGTTTTTTATCATTATTCATTTTAATCTAATCCTTTATCGAGTTTATCCTATCTCGTCCAGTTATACTAATGGCCATAAGCCGAAAATTAGGTTTTATTGATTTTTTTTGAGTTATTTTTTATCTTTTTTTAATCTCTTCTATCATAAATAAAAAAAGAAAATAAAATACTTCATGCCCTGAAGGCATGAATTGATTTGCACTGTTTCTATGTTCTGTTTCAAATTGTATCTATGTTAATCCTGGGAATCCAAAGTACTGACAAGCTGCTTTTATCATTTTCAATTCAACGTTTGCATAGTCAGATGTTGAACCGTGGTCTCTTTCTACTTCCAGTGTTATGGTACTGATGCCGTAGTGGTGTCCCTGGATTCGAACCATTCCAGGAGTGCCTGGTCCATATTCAACGGCACAACCGGTATAGGATCTGACGTATTGGGCCCAGTTATATTCACCTGGACAGCTCCAACCATCATACCTATCTAGTATTGATGATGTGGCGTATACTAAACCGTTAGCATAGGTGGAACCAGTTAACCCACCGCCTGAATGCACATCAAGAATATAGTTTATTCCATTATTATGTGCAAATTCAACTGCATTCCAGCCTGGAGTTCCTGCTACATTGGCTATTCGGTTAGGATCGTCGCCTCTGTAACCTATCTTCGTCACTGGTGTGTAAAGCCATTTGTACAGCCATCCACGTCTCCATTTGGTTCTCCATACGTATCTTCGGTATTTTCCGCGGCCTATTTTTACCTTGTAACTAACTTTGTACCAACCTCTGTACCTTACTTTCTTATACGGGACCCAATCGGTGTAATAATATGGTCTGACATTTATTTCTCTTGAATTTATTGCAGTGTCCTTAGGTATTGCAAAGGGAACCAAATATACTGTCCCGGCAAAGTTCAGATCTTTTATGTATTCCAAGTACCTCATTGTAGCTACGTTTGCCTCTTCTTCGTTTCCATGGATCCCTGCCCATATCATCAGTTTATTCCCAGTACCGTCTCCAAATTGTAAGACCACTGATCCCTGTTTCAACTTTTCAAATATTTCGTTTGCAAGAGCAGTTTTGTCAATGTACGTATTGATTTCCCAGTTTTGTAGAACATCTCCAGCTACGTTGGTGTCAAGAATGCTGATAGTATATGTTTG